>JAUYEQ010000215.1 GCA_030691295.1 Bacteroidota bacterium | reverse complement strand
TATTAGCGAAGATAAGTACCCGAAAATAGGCCTATCCTGAAGCAAACCACAAAAATTCAATTAAAAACACTACATCGACTACATCAAGTGAACCCAGAAGGGAAACTGAATTTGTTGTTCGCTCAATTTAGGTTATAGTCTCATTTAAAGATGGAAGATACAAAGCCGAAATCACAGATATTTCGATTACCACCGGAGTTTCGGAATATAGCAATGGAACTACAAAACCCTTTAAAGAGTACTTCGATAAAAAAGAAACCTATAAAATGGTAAGCGATCCGGAGTGGTACATAAAGAATCCTCCTGCCGGAGTTAAAATTGGGAAAGCCGCAGCCAGAATAGCTGCACGACCAAATCAGGTTATTTCTGGTTTGATCAGCAAAACTGAATCCGAGATGATAGATTTACTTACCAAATTGCATCACCAAATGACAAAGTCAGAAGTTGAATGGTGAAATCTTCATTCTCAGCCTTTTTTGCTGAATACATGTCTGAAAAAGTTTTCCACCCGATCGAACTGCAAAATTTCGATTGAAAACTTCTTGAGGTTGATTCCTTTTCCGGCTTTTGGAATAAAAATACTGTCGAAACCCAATTTTTCGGCTTCGGCAATGCGCTGTTCGAGCCGGTTTACTGCGCGAATTTCTCCTGAAAGCCCAACCTCGCCTGCAAAACAGACATTCTTTCTGATCGGTAAATCGAAGTTCGAAGACAGGATTGCGGTTATCACGGTTAAGTCAATGGCCGGGTCATCCACTTTGATTCCTCCGGCAATATTCAGGAAAACATCTTTGGTGGCCAGTTTAAAACCTGCCCGTTTTTCCAGAACGGCGAGCAACATGTTGAGCCTTCGCAAATCGAAACCTGTGGACGATCGCTGCGGAGTTCCGTATGCAGCAGTACTTACCAGCGCCTGAATTTCGATCAGCAACGGGCGGATTCCTTCAATGGCAGCTGCGATAGCAGTACCACTCAGTCCCTCGTGTGCTCGGTTGATCAGCAATTCCGACGGATTGGAAACTTCGCGCAAACCCGAATTGCCCATTTCAAAAATTCCCAACTCCGAGGTGGAGCCGAAACGGTTTTTTATGGCGCGCAGAATACGGTACATGTATTGATTTTCGCCTTCGAACTGCAAAACGGTATCAACAATGTGTTCCAGTACTTTTGGTCCGGCCAGACTTCCTTCTTTGGTAATGTGCCCGATCAGGATTACCGGTACATTGTTTTCTTTGGCGTATTTCAGGATGCCGTGGGTGCATTCGCGAATTTGCCCCACCGAACCGGGCGACGATTCAATCTGGTCGGTTGAAACAGTTTGAATGGAGTCGATGATCAGTAATTCAGGAACAATTTGTTTGCTTTGGGCAATAATGTGTTCGAGTGAAGTTTCGGCTAGAAAGTAACAGTTTTGGTTTTCTTTCTGAAGTCGCTGTGCCCGGATTTTGATTTGCTGAATACTTTCTTCTCCGGAAACATAAAGGATCTTTTTGCTTTTAAGATCAAGAGCCAGTTGCAAAACCAGCGTTGATTTGCCGATTCCGGGTTCGCCGCCAATCAAAACCATCGATCCGGGAACCAGTCCGCCGCCCAGCACCCGGTTGAGTTCCTGGTTGCAGGTATCAATCCGCTCTGTGTGTTCATCAGAAACTTCGTGCAGCAGTTTGGGCTGATTGCCTGTTCCGGTCAAAAAGGAAGCAGTTTTCGTGCTTTCGCGCTCTACAATTTCTTCAACAAACGAATTCCACTCGCCGCACGAATTACACTTTCCAACCCACTTAGGCGATTGTGCTCCACAATTCTGACAGAAAAAACTGGTTTTAACTTTGGCCATTGGTATTTTTTGGATATTGGTTATTCGTTATTGATTATTGGAAATTTTCGGAGTTCGTATATACTGGCTAAAAAGTGTCTTTTAGCTTTTTGATCAATTCGGTGGTCGAAAATCCTTCAGTCAGCTCAATACGTTCAACTTTTCCTCCTGAAGCCAGAACAATGTCGAATCCGGCAATTTCTTCGATTTGGTAGTCACTTCCCTTTACCAAAACATCAGGTAAAATATCTTTAATCAACTCGTACGGAGTTTCTTCATCAAACAAAATCACCGCATCTACCATCAGCAATGAAGCAAGTAAAACAGCGCGCGATTGCTGATCGATGAGCGGGCGGTTTTTGCCTTTCAGTAATTTTACCGAAATATCTGAGTTGAGGCCAATAATGAGGCGGTCGCCAAATTCAGCCGCTCTGGCAAGTGAGTCGATGTGTCCGCGGTGCACTAAATCGAAACATCCATTGGTAAAAACCACCTTGTTGCCGGCTTGTTTCCACTCTTTCAGGAGCATGGAAAACGAACGTGCATCTGCAAATATTTTTGATTGAATAATTTCTGATGGTGTCATCACAAAAAAGTATTTCTGTAAAAATAACAAAACCTCATTGCTAACCGAAGCAATGAGGTTTTAATTTATATTATTCTGAAATTAAATCAGTTGGTTCGTTTCAGTGTCAGGGAAAACCAGCCACGGCTTAAACGTTTTGGCTTCTTCGAAATCCATCTGAGCGTAAGAGATAATGATGACCACATCTCCAACAGCCACTTTCCGCGCTGCAGGGCCGTTCAGGCAGATTACTCCTGAAGCACGTTCCCCTTTAATCACGTAGGTTTCGAGGCGCTCGCCATTGTTGATGTTTACTATTTGAACTTTTTCATTTTCAATTAAATTGGCAGCATCCATCAAATCCTGATCGATGGTGATACTTCCTACGTACTGCAAATTTGCTTCGGTCACAGTAACTTTATGTATTTTCGATTTGCAAACTTCTATGATCATCTTGGCTATATTTACTATTTTGTCATTTACTATTTACCATTTATTTTGACACCACTTTTAAATCGTAAATTGTCAATTGTCGAATCGTCAATTCTTTGTTCGTTCGAACTCTACATTGTCTATCAACCTTATTTTTCCGCATTGAACAGCGATGCATCCCACCTTCGTGCAAGGATCGTTCCAACTTTTTATTGTCTGAAGGGTCATTGAATCAACAATCTCAAAGTACTCTGTGTTCAGAAATTCGTTTTCGTTGATACGGTTAATTACCCAATTGGTGAGTTCTTCTACGTTTAGTTCTCCGGTTTTGTTTGTCGCTTCAAACAATGTGGCTGAAATGAGCACTGCATTCTGTCGTTGTTCGGTACTAAGCAACATATTGCGCGAACTCATGGCCAGACCATCTTTTTCACGAATAATAGGGCAGGGTACAATTTCAACCGGAAGGTCGAGTTTCCTGACCATTTCATTGATAATCGCCAGTTGCTGAAAGTCTTTCAGGCCAAAAAAAGCTTTGTCGGGTTGAACGATCTCAAATAAACGGCTTACCACCTGGGCAACTCCGTTGAAATGTCCGGGTCTGAATTTGCCTTCCATCACCAGTTCAAGGTTCCCAAAGTTGAATTGCCGGGTATCAGGTTCAGGATAAATTTCATCGGCTTCAGGAGCAAAAATTAGCTGACAGGATGTCGGTTCCAATAAATTAACATCTTTCTGAAGATCGCGCGGATATCTTTCCAGATCACTTTTGTCGTTAAACTGTGTGGGATTAACAAAAATACTCACTACCACGACCCCGGACTGCTGTCCAGCCTTTTCAACCAATGAAAGATGACCAGCGTGCAATGCACCCATTGTAGGAACAAAACCTATGCTCAATCCCTCTTGCCGTTTATTGTCCAGTATTGCCTGAAGTTCGTTTATATGCTTTACTATCTGCATTTTGGATAAAAAATGAGGGTGCAAAGTAAATAAATAAATTAACACCAATCGTAACTTGTTAAGCTTTTTTAAGACCACTGTAACCTGCTGGAATTGAATATTGCCGATATTTTACTAATTTTGCACAATTAAACTCAGGCAATTAAATGGAAAAGAAGAAAGTCTTATTTATTTCATCAGAAATTACCCCTTACCTTCCCGAGACAGAAATGTCTAAAAAATCGAGGTTCCTTCCACAGGGAATTCAGGAGAGAGGAAAGGAAATCCGGACTTTTATGCCTAGATATGGTAGTGTGAATGAACGTCGGAATCAGTTGCACGAAGTAATTCGCTTATCGGGGATGAACCTGATCATTGATGATACCGACCACCCGTTGATTATTAAAGTAGCCTCTATTCAGTCAGCCCGGATGCAGGTTTATTTTATAGATAATGAGGATTATTTTCAGCGCAAACAAGTTTTGAAAGATTCAAAAGGAAATGAATTCGCAGATAACGACGAAAGGGCTATTTTCTTTGCACGTGGAGTACTTGAAACAGTCGTTAAACTGCGTTGGGCTCCTGATTTAATTCATTGCAGCGGATGGCTGACTTCCCTGGTGCCCCTTTACATCAAAAAGGCCTACAACGACAACCCATTGTTTGTAAAATCGAAAGTGATTTATTCCGTTTTTCACGATGACTTTAAAAAGTCGCTGGATGTAAATTTCAGGAATAAATTGAAAATGAGCAATATAATAAGCGAAGATACAGAACTGGTTGATGAACCAAGCTATGTAAACTTAAGTAAAATGGCGATTCAGTATTCTGATGCTGTTATCCAGGGAAGCCCGAAAATTAACAGTGAATTAACAGAATATATACAATCGTCGGGAAAATTATTTTTAGATTACCAACCTGAACATACCTATATTGACGCTTACAATGAATTCTATGATAAAATGTTGTAAGAAATTAGGTTACACAAATTTAAAACATATTAATTGGTGAAAAAAGAACTCAGCGTAATGTACAAGTTCGTAGCCGGATTTGCATTGATGTCACTTATATTTTGGAGTTGCAAGGAAGAACTAAATAAAACAGGTTATGGTTTGTTAGACAAAGGTGATTTGGTTTCAGTAAAAAAGACTGAAATTGATAAATCGACTATTAAGTCATTTACTGTTAAAGATGCGAAGCAACGAACCGATGAAACTACCTATAATTTGCTGGGTACATTTAACGATCCGGTTTTCGGGAAAGTAACTGCGGATTTTGCCGTTCAGTTTCGCTTGAGCCAATATCCTGATTTATCGAAAAATGCACAGCCCGACTCATTGGTGCTATACCTGTTATACCGTGAATTCTTCGGAGACACTGTCACTCCGCAACGATTGAAGGTTTATGAGCTTGCATCTGACCTATCGTTCGATGCCCAATATGATCAGGATGTCAACCTGAAAGCAATCTCGAAAGGAGAAGTACTGGCTGATATCACCTATGTGCCTAAATTTAAACTTGATTCGTTAACGAATTTATACGGATCGACGAAAGCAAAACCAAAAGATACGGTTGTTCAGGAAATTGCGATTAAGTTAAACGCATCACTTATAAATAAACTATGGGCTGCCGATTCACTGACTTTATCAAAGAACGATCTCTTTATTCAATATTTTAAAGGTTTGTATATCGAAGCCGGGGATTTGAACCCGGGCGGGGCCATTATGAGGATTAACAGCATTGCGCGGGGATCGAGAATGATTATGCATTACCAGAACAGCGAGAAAGATTCACTGTTTTATAATTACAATATCAACGAAAATTCAGCGCGCGTCAGCCGTTTTAATCACGAATATACAAACACCGCTTTTTTTGCCAACCTCGATAAAAAAGAAACCCAGGACAGTTTGATTTATCTGCAAACTACCGGTGGATTGGGCAGTAAAATATTAATTCCAAATTTGAATTTATGGAGAGATTTTGCCAATATCGCCATCAATAAGGCTGAACTGATCTTTCAGGTTGACCAGTATTATTTCGACACCGCAAAATACACACCTCCTTATCAGGTGATATTGAGTGCAATTAATGAAAAAGACAGTTTGTATTTCCCTTCTGATCTGGCGTTCTCGCAAGCATATTTTGGTGGAGTATATAACAAAAAAGACGGAACCTACCGTTTCAACATAGCCAAACATGTACAGGAATTGATAACCAGGAAACCCAACGGCGTTGGATATTTAAGGGAAAATTATGGTTTTTTCCTATCAATGGCTGACAGGAATACAAATTACGGCAGGGTAGTTTTAAAAGGAGCAAACAGCAAAACAGGTATCCGTTTAGAAATTACCTATTCAAAAATAAATTAGCCCCCATTTTCGATCATCTAAATATATAATCGTATGTGTGGAATTGTTGGTTACATTGGCGATAAAAACGTTTATCCCATTCTGATTCAAGGGCTTCAAAGGCTCGAATATCGTGGTTACGACTCTGCCGGTCTGGCGATCTATAACAGTGAACTGAAAGTTTTCAAATGCAAAGGGCGCGTTGCCGATCTTGAAAAATTTGTTTCTTCCGAAGACATCAGCGGACACATCGGAATCGGCCATACTCGCTGGGCCACCCACGGAGAACCCAACGACCGCAATGCGCACCCTCATACTTCAATGAACGGTGATTTTGTGCTGGTTCACAATGGTATCATCGAAAATTATGCGGAGCTAAAGTCGGACTTAATTAAGAAAGACTATACTTTTCAATCGGATACCGATACTGAAGTATTGGTTAACCTGATTGAATATTTTTACCGCAATGCAGAAGAGGTGAATGCTGAAATTGCCGTTAGGCTGGCACTCTCTAAAGTAGTTGGTGCCTACGGAATTGTAGTTATCTGCAAGAATGAAAAGGATCAGTTGATAGCAGCCCGGAAGGGTAGTCCGCTGGTGATAGGAATTGGCCGCAGCGAATATTTTATTGCCTCCGATGCAACCCCGATCGTAAATTATACCGACAGCGTTATTTACCTGAACGATCATGATGTGGCAATCATTACCAAGGACAGCCTCACGCTGAAAACAGTTGAGAATAATCCGGTTGCCTTCAAAATCACAAAAGTTGATATGAGCATTGGTGATCTGGAAAAAGGAGATTTCGAGCATTTTATGCTGAAAGAAATTTTCGAACAGCCCAAAACCATTGAAGATACTTTCAGGGGACGCATATTGCCCGATCATTCAGACATCGTTCTGGGAGGCTTGATGGATGTTTTTCCAAAAATCCTGAAGGCAAAACGGATCATCATCATTGGATGCGGAACTTCATGGCACGCGGCTTTGGTGGGCGAATACCTGATCGAAGAATATGCACGCGTTCCGGTTGAGGTTGAATATGCATCAGAATTTCGCTACCGCAATCCGATACTGAGCAGCGATGATGTGGTAATTGCCATCACCCAGAGCGGTGAAACAGCTGATACACTTGCAGCTTTGCGCATGGCAAAGGAAAAAGGTGCAACCATTCTGGGTATTTGCAATGTGGTAGGATCGAGCATTGCGCGCGAAACCGATGCAGGTGTTTATACCCATGCTGGTGTCGAAATCGGTGTGGCATCAACCAAAGCATTTACCGCACAGGTAACAGTAATCACACTTTTTGCACTTAAACTGGCCAAAGAAAAAGGGCAAATTTCTCCTGAATTGTATCTTCAGCTAATTTCAGAATTGAGTGAAATTCCGGAGAAATTAAAATCCATACTGGTAAAACATCCGGCAATAAAAGAGATTGCTGCCAAATACAAAGATTCGGTAAATGCACTTTATCTGGGAAGGGGCTATCTTTTTCCGGTTGCCCTGGAAGGTGCGCTGAAATTGAAAGAAATTTCCTACATACACGCCGAAGGTTATGCTGCCGGCGAAATGAAACACGGCCCGATTGCGCTGGTTGACGATAATCTTCCAGTGATTGTTGTCGCGGCCAAAGATCATTACTACGAAAAAATTGTCAGCAACATTCAGGAAGTTAAAGCCCGGAAAGGTAATATTATCGCCGTTGTTACTGAAGGTGACGATGTACTGAAAAACATGGTGAACGACGTGTTTGAAATTCCAAAATCACATCCGGCAGTTTCGCCGTTGCTTGCTATTATTCCTTTACAACTGTTCTCATATTACATTGCTGTAATGCGCGGTTGTGATGTGGATCAGCCAAGAAATCTGGCAAAAAGTGTTACCGTGGAATAAGATGACAAACTTATTTTTCCCAAATTAAAGAAACGTTGTAAGTTTCAAATTGCCCGTCTTTTGTCACAATTTGTAAATTTTCACAAATTGCTTGTACAATTATTATTCTATCAAATGGGTCTTGATGATACTGTGGCAATTTTGCATTTATAAGAATTTGATTGGTGGTTATTGGGAGTAATTCAAATCCGGTATTTTCAATTATTCGAAAGATCTCTTCAAGATCCGAAAATAAATTTAGCCTTCCGATTGATTGTTTAATCGCGATTTCCCAAAAACTGGCAATACTCACAAAGCAACTATTCTCTGGATTCTCAATTACTCTTTTTGTTTTCAACGGGAGAAGTGAATCCTCTGTAATAAACCAAATTACTGCATGGGTATCAATCAACAATTCCATTACATATATTCTTTAAATCCTTCAATCGGATCATCAAAATTATCTTTCATGGATATTAATCCCTTCGCCTGTCCGGCAAGTCTCTTTTTTATCCTGAACGATTTTTTCTCCGATTTATATTTCATAAAATCTATAAAATCAGCCACCTCTTTTTTTAAATTCGTGGGTAAACTTGACAATTTTGTATATAATTGGATGTCTGTCATATTCAATTATTTAAATTTTTTTATTTCAAAGATACAAAAATAATCGCCTTTGCATTTGAGATAACATTTCTCCAAAATCACATCCGGCAGTTTCACCATTGCTTGCCATTATTCCTTTGCAACTGTTCTCGTATTACATTGCTGTAATGTGGGGCTGCGATGTCGATCAACCGCGAGATCTGGCAAAATCGGTTACAGTGGAGTAGTCATTCATCTTTCTCAGGATACGGTGAATCCAGCCTTCGTCCGCGGTACTCAAACCGGTTGGCCATTATGTTTAAAATTTCGTTGGCACTGGTTTCTACCGGTTTGTTCGATACATTGAGGATTGTAAATCCACCTTTTTCGAATATGAAATTTGCATTGCGAATTTCCTTCATTACCAAATGTTCGTCGATATAATTGGTATTTTCCGGATTTCCCAG
Organism: Bacteroidota bacterium; assembly: GCA_030691295.1. Classification (GTDB taxonomy): domain Bacteria; phylum Bacteroidota; class Bacteroidia; order Bacteroidales; family Prolixibacteraceae; genus Aquipluma. The sequence goes on along the minus strand of JAUYEQ010000215.1, from coordinate 2,165 downwards.
ACTGCGCAAACGTTTTATCCGGTGTGAAATCAAATGTCCATGACTGATGCTTAATCCAAAAACACGGCGCGGATCAACCTCGAACAGTTCTTTGGGCGGATCGATTCCGTTCACCAGTGGGATGTTGGCCACTTTCCATCCATACATTGCCAAATACACACTCAGCGGTGTTTTTCCTGAACGGGAAACGCCTGTCAGGATGATTTCTGCCTTGTGCAGTTTTTGTGGTTGCAGGCCATCGTCGTGGTTCAATGTAAATTCGATTGCTTCAATCCGGTCGAAATATTGCTGATTGATTTCCCTGTAAAGTCCGGGCGATTGCAAGGATGGAATTTGGAGTTTTTCATCGAGATAGTCGGCTAGTTCGCCCATAAAGTCGATGTGTTTTACCCCTTTTTCTTCGCAAAGATTCCTCAGTAAGCTACGCAGCTCGCGGTTCACCAAGGTATAGGCTATCAGCCCATCCTCCTGTTTTGCCTTTTCAACAAGTTTAATCAACTGCACTTCTTCGTGAATATTGGGCACAATAATTACCGGTACATTGTTGTTCGGATATTGGATGAGCAGTGAGTGAACCATGTTGTTTCCGGCTAGCCCTTTACCTCCCGAAACGATGTAGATGGGCCCTGCTTGTTTTTCTTTTTCGTTCATGATACTAGTTACTTTATTAGAATGAACCCTATGAATTTAAAAAAGTTCGGTTTAATAACGATTGAACAGACATTATTTCTTAATTTGGCTTTTTATAAACCACAAATTAACAAATCTTAAAACATACAAAATGCAATATTTAGCTGATTCGAACCGGTATAGCAAAATGACTTACAACAAATGCGGAAAATGGGGTTTGAAGCTTCCTGCTATTTCCCTGGGTCTCTGGCACAATTTCGGAGGAGTTGATGTTTTTGAAAACGGACGCGCTTTGTGTCGCCGTGCTTTCGATCTGGGAATTACCCATTTCGACCTTGCGAACAACTATGGTCCGCCTCCCGGATCAGCCGAAGAAAACTTTGGAAAAATTATGCAACTCGATTTGGCTCCCTACCGCGATGAGCTGATCATTTCGACCAAAGCCGGTTACCTGATGTGGCCTGGCCCATACGGTGAATGGGGAAGTCGTAAAAATTTACTTTCAAGTCTCGATCAGAGCCTGAAAAGAATGAAGCTCGACTATGTTGATATTTTCTATTCGCACCGCCCCGATCCGGATACCCCACTTGACGAAACCATGATGGCGCTCGATCACGCAGTTCGGCAGGGGAAAGCCTTGTACGCAGGGATATCCAATTATCCCGCAGACCTGGCACTCAAGGCTTCGCGCATTTTGAAAGAACTGGGAACTCCCTGTTTGATCCATCAGCCCAAATATTCCATGTTTGAGCGTTGGGTTGAAAATGGTTTAATGGATGTTCTGGCCAAAGAAGGAATTGGCTGTATCCCGTTTTCTCCACTTGCACAGGGATTGCTGACCGATAAATATCTGAATGGAATTCCTGAAGGTTCGAGGGCAGCCAAATCATGGGGTTTCCTACAGCCAGAGCAGGTCGAGCCAGCCATTGTAAAAGTAAAAAAGTTGAATGAAATAGCCATTCAGAGAGGTCAGACGCTGGCTCAAATGGCACTTGTTTGGCTGATGAAAGATCCCAGGGTCACTTCAGTATTGATTGGTGCAAGTTCAGTGAAACAGCTTGAAGACAATATTGCAGCACTGGATAATAAGCAATTTAATACAACTGAACTGAGACAAATTGAGCTCATTCTTTCAGGAGAAAAATACAGCGTGCCCTCATTTGAAACGAAAGAGATTTTTCTTGCAAAGAAATCGGAAGACAATACTCCTTCAAGAGGCGACTTCATTAAAAATCTGGCAAAAAGATCAGGAAATCATTCAAAAGAATAAAAATTGAACTTCAGGAATTTCTGAACGTTTATTAGGGCATGACAAAAACAGCACTGATTACCGGAGCAGCCAAAAGGGTAGGAAAGGGGCTTGCGCTTCACCTTGCAGCGCAGGGATGGAGTGTCGCAATTCATTACAACACATCAGCAGATGATGCGATAATCCTTCAGGATGAGTTGAAATTATCCTTCCCCAACCAACAGTTTGAATTGTTCAACGCCGATTTGAACCTTACTTTGGAAGTGGAAAACCTTGTTCCGAAAGT
>JAUYEQ010000002.1 GCA_030691295.1 Bacteroidota bacterium | reverse complement strand
TTCGTTATCGGTTTAATCCTGATTGCAGTCGAAATATTTGTGGTTCCGGGATTTGGAGTAACTGGAATATCCGGCATCACTCTGGCTTTTTCAGGATTGGTGCTTAGCCTGATTAAAAATGTGAACTTTACTTTCGAGCATGTGAATAGTGGTGATTTACTTGTTGCTCTGGTAACCGTTTTAGTCGGTACTGTTGGCGGGATAGGTTTGGCCATTTACCTCAGCCAGAAAATGTTTACTGCCGAGAACGGTCAGTTTTCGCACCTTTCTCTTCATGAAGTGATGAGTTTAAAGGATGGTTATGTGGGCGTTGATACCGAAATACTTCAACTGAAGGGTAAAAGAGGAATTGCAATTACCACTTTACGCCCTTCAGGAAAAATAAATATTGAAGGCAAAAACTACGATGCTTTGGCCGATTCGGGCATGATCGACAAAGGAACCCCGATTGTGGTTACCCGCGTTGAAACTGCTCAGTTGTATGTGGAAATGGAGTAACTGCTGGCAGTCAGCGGGCGAATTCAAGTCACCCGCTGACGATGGAATCATTTCCCAAATCGTTTCATTCCATCTCCCAGTTTGAAAACGATTTCGTTCATAGTATATCTATTTTGTGCCGAAGATGTAACTCGTTTTTTCGTAGAAATGCTCACCGGAAGCAAGTGTTACCGGCGGAAAATGCGGTTTATTGATTGAATCGGGAAAATGCTGGGTTTCCAAAGCCACACCGGAGTATCGACCAAATTTTTTCTTTCCGTCAATTGTAATTTCAGGAATCCAGTATCCGGTATAAAGTTGAATTCCAGGTTGGGTGGTGTAAACTTCAACCATTCTTCCTGATGTTTCTTCGCTCAGACTACCGGCTTTCACCATATCGCCTTTGGTATTGTCGAGCACAAAATTTAAATCATAACCGTCGGGAAGCGGTTCAATATCTTGGCCCAGTTTCTTTTTGTTGAGAAAATCAAACGGAGTTCCTTCTACGGAAATAATTTCACCGGTTGGGATGCTTCCGATTGATTCAGTATAAGTCTTGGCCGGCAATTCAAGTTCGTGGTTCAGAATAGTTTCTTTGCCTCCGGTTAAGTTAAAATAGGTGTGATTGGTTAAGTTTACAATGGTTGTCTTGTCTGTTTCAGCAGCGTATTCAATCGTTAGTTCATTGTTGTTATTTAAGGTGTAAGTGCAGCTAACTTTTAAATTTCCGGGGTAGCCTTCCTCCATGTCAGGACTCAGATAAGTTAGTTTAACGCCAACTTTTTCTGATTCGTCAATTATTTCAGCAGAAAATAACCTGCGGTCGTAACCAATTAATCCTCCATGCAAATGGTTTGGGCCATTGTTGACCGCCAACGAATAATTTTTGCCTTCCAGTGTGAATTTCCCATCAGCTATCCGGTTGCAAATGCGGCCACAAATGGCGCCGAAATAGGGATAACTTCCCAGGTATTCAGGATTCAGATAATCTTCCAATTTGTCGAAACCCAAGGCAATGTTGGCCAGATTGCCGTTTCTGTCCTGAGTTTCAATTGCGGTGACGATCGCCCCGTAATTGGTAATTTTAACTGTTACCTGATTGTCATTTGATAATGTAAATAATTCTGCTTCAACTCCTTCGTTTGTTTTTCCGAAAAGGGATTTTGTGATTTTCATGTTAGTATATTTTAGTTTTTATTAATTATTGATAATCTACAAAAATTTTGTTCAAAAAAACAAAAAAAAAA
>JAUYEQ010000211.1 GCA_030691295.1 Bacteroidota bacterium | reverse complement strand
CCAACCTTCGAAAATGCCATCGAAGCCAATTTATTTTTCGACGATGACAAACTGGGCGGCAACAAAACCCTGGTTCCTGATATTGGCGGAAATACCTCCGTCAGGTACCAATTCTGGAATCACCTGAAATATGAGATACTGATTGCAAGGGAAATGGCGGCACTTGCTTACTACAAATTGAGAGGATGGATATAGAGCGACGGGGGTGATATTGAGAAGATGAGAAAATGTGAGTAAGATTGGGTGGATCAATGATTGAAAATACCACAGATGGAACAGGAACTGTATCGAAACTATCGGGTGTACGACAAAATTCTCTTTTTGAAAAATTAACCACGAAGTGGTTGAATGTGAATAGCCCTGAGTGAAACTCAGGGGGTATGGAAAAGATCGGTTTTGCAACCCTGCAAAGGGTTGAATATCAGAAATAAACAAATTAAACCCTTTGCAGGGTTGTTGTCCGTTATTGCTATTTTACCCCGGATTCCATCCGGGGCTATTGACATTAAATCCTTTCAGGATTAAAAAAAACATTTGATAACTGAAAAACTGAAATTATCTATTTGGGAATTTTGTCGTACACCCAAACTATCTTTTCATTGAGTGTTGCCAAGTCCGACAATATTGATTCTCTTTTGCAGAAGGGTTCTGTATTTTTCCTGCATTTCACTCGATAAAAAGCTAATGTCGATCAGGTTAAACCACGAGGGGATCGCAGACTGAACTGTTTCTAAAGTCTTTTCAATGATTTTATCGGTTAAACTGCAGCGTTCTTTGCCAAAATAATTGACCAAAATATCACGGTTCAGATTGCTCTTTTTGCCTTTCAATGATAAAGCAATTTCCTCAATATCACCTTTTAAAACGATGGAAGAATTGAGCAGATCGTACGCCGGTGAAAGTTCAACTTTGCCGTTCCTTACGATTACAGAATAATTTTTAAGATGCATATCTTCATTTCCAACCAAATAATTGAAAAGTACGAGTTTAAAAAGCTTTGCCTTTTCAATCGCCGGAAAAGTGCAATAATCATCCAACAGCTTCACTAACTTTTCCATTGAATAATTATATTTGGTATCCCGACTCATACCAGCCAGTTGAGCAAAATCTTCAGTTGCAACTTTATCCTTTTGCCCTTTCCTGTCGAAACGTTTGATGAAATAAGTGAGTGAATGATCTTTTGAATAAATTAATCCGTGAAGAGGAATTTCAATGCCAATACTTTCAGCAAGTCTCATTGTCAGGTCTTCGTTTTGCGGAAGTTCAGGAAAAATATGATGCTGGGGTTTCAAAATATATCGTCCGCCTTTGTCCACAATTTCGAAAAGGCCATTTTTGATATTCAGAATAGCGCTAAGTTTTGGCTGAACTCCCTGAATGGACATTTTAGATGCTCTTTGCATGGCTTCTGCCCGTAATTCTTCTGCAGTAAAATCAAGCAACGAAAGCGATTTCAGTGTTGGTGAAAGTAACTTTAAGCCTTTTTCGCTGTAAAGGTTTTCAGAATATTCGAGATAGATAATGGGGCAGCGATTCATTCTGAAATCTCCTTTACTGTTACATTTCCGACCAAATCATCGCCCACGGCTAATAGCTGAGAAAAGAGATCATTGCGATCTATTTTCCCGAATTTTAGCAGGCCTTCCAATTGATAACCTTCAGGAAGTAAACCATCAAAAAAAGGTGGAAATGAATCAAATTCAAATACCGATTGGCTTATTGGTAATGTTAGAGAAACGGGAGTTCCGGTAAAGTCTTTAATGTATTCGAAGCGGTATTTTTTACCGTATTCCAATTCAGTAAGCATTCCGGCTGCGGCATTGTTAACAAAAACTTTAGCTATTCTCATTGATTAAAATTTGATCCATGAATGGACTGGTTAGCTGAACTTTAATGTTTAGTACCATCAGTATTTTTCGTAATGTATCCAGTTGAATCGTTTCTTTTCCTTTTTCAAGGTCAAAGACAACAGTTTTCCCCACTCCTGCCATTTCCGCTAACTGGAGCTGACTAAGGCCTGCTGCTTTGCGATGATTTTTTATAATGGTCGCCAACACTTTAGGTTCAAGCATATTTATATTGTTATAGCGGTAAATATATGCAATTTGAAGTTTAATCACAATACAATCATTGACAAAATACTGCCATAGAAGTAATATATACTGAATTGAAGCAGAAAAACAACCAAAGTATTATTTATTACTGCCTTAACAGTAATAAATTAGGCTTTGGTTATAACTTACTGGAACCAGATTAAAACCTAATGTTATACTTCAACTTCAGTCTCAGGGCGCTTTCGTTCATAACAAAACGCTCTGCTGGTTGTGTCCATCCTGAAGTCCAGGCCACGATCACTTCGTTTCCGGGTTTCAAGATCCATGAAAAACGTGATTGCCAGCCCATTTTTTCGGTGGCATTGTCGTACTGAAAATAGTTGTAAAGCGTGACGGTCGGGCTAAACAGAATATTGGCGGTAAGCTGATATATTTTAGCGATAAAATCACCTTCAGGCAAAGTAACATGGTTGACCGAATAATTGGCGCCAATGAACAACGGAACGGCCACTTTGTAATTCACCGTCAGTTTCATGTCCTGCTTGCTGCCATTGTAAAAATCGCCCGAACCGAAACTTGCCGATCCCGCCAGATTGCGGCTTCCGGCAGAAATTAACTGAATGTTTTGATACCAAAAAGTGTAGGCATTCATCGGGATAACAAATCCGGGGTAAATGTTAAAATCTTTGGTCAGAAACTCATATTGCTGGTTTACCGAATAGGAAAATTCCTCGCCCGATTTAAACCGGATTCCCAAAGGCTGAATATTCAAAACGCGGGTAACCATCACATTGCTAAAATTGGTTAGGTAGTTAAATCCAGCACCGGTTTTTACCTGAAGGATTCCCCACTTATCGGGTCGCGGGCCGAGCGAGAAATTTCCGTAGCTGGCTTTTATGTTGGTGCGCGGAACAAAACCGATGCCCGCCACAAAGTTTTCGCCCACTTCGTA
>JAUYEQ010000409.1 GCA_030691295.1 Bacteroidota bacterium | reverse complement strand
GAAACCGGAAGCAACCGGGGCCAAAACTTATACCATCAAACCAATCGCCAGTGAACTGGAATTGCTCAACCTGAATTGGGTAAACGAGCGCCGTGCAATGGTTGACAAACTTTCAGGAGGAAAAATCGGCTACATTCATGTGCCAAATACGAGTACCGATGGAAACCGCGAATTGTACCGCGGAATGTACGCTTACCACGAAAAAGAAGCGCTGATCATAGACGACCGTTACAACGGCGGAGGTTTTATTCCTGATGTGATGACCAACCTGCTTGAACGAAAAACTCTCAGCTACTGGCAGCGCAGCGGTTTATCGGCCATGAAAACTCCGGGCGTGGCGCACAATGGCCCGAAAGTAATGCTGATGAACGGTTATTCATCCTCAGGCGGCGATGCTTTTCCTTATTACTTCCGGAAGAAAGGTTTGGGACAACTGATCGGAACCCGCACGTGGGGCGGACTGGTTGGCATGTCGGGCAATGCAGGATTGGTTGACGGCGGTTACATTGCTGTTCCGCGATTTGGAATTTACGACGAAAACGAAGAGTGGATCATCGAAGGCATTGGTGTTTACCCCGACATTGAAGTGGTTGACCGCCCCGAGCAACTGGCAAAAGGAATAGATCCCTGCATCGAAAAAGCTGTGGAAGTGTTGCTCAAACAACTTCAGGAAAACCCTGTAAAAAAGGTCAACTCCCCTACTCCACCCGACCGTTCAAAATGGAATGAACAGATGAAGTAAAAACTGTTGAGCAAAGCTCAGGAAGCAAAAAGCATCGTTCAATAATAAAATTACTGAACGATGCTTTTTTTACTTTCCGGAAGCACTAAAGCTCCGAAATAAGCTTACGCAGTTCTTCATTTGATTTGCCAAGTTTGATTTGAAGTTTTCCTAACAACTCATCTTCCTTTCCTTCTCCTCAGCAGAGCTTGTTTCTGTTTAATTCGATAAGAATAAGTAAATAGTAAAAATAAATGAACAAAATACACATTAAATTCTGAGCATTAATTTTGTCCATTACACCATGATTTTTTTATATCTAACTATAATTCACACTTCCAATAAAACTATCGAAGTTACAAATACAAATACTTATTATCCGAGTAGTCGTAAAAAAATCTAATGAAATTTTCTGATTTTGTATCAATGATCTTTCATCCAGTATTCTTTAATCCACTTGATAATGAATTAATTATACTTAGTAATTTTGTGAGCATTTCATCTTTTTCAATGCTGTCTTGATCATTCGTTTTTCTCCATTGCTTTAAATAGATAATATGAAGTTTATGTAGTATTTCTAATTTGCTATTTCTCCATTTTAAATTGTCATATTGTCCTTTCCTTCTTATTTCAGCCACTTCACCTAAGAGCTCAGCAATGAGGTTAAAACCATTTTCGTAATCAACAAGTATCTTATTCAGAAACAACTCTCTTTCATATTCATTTTCAACAAGTTCTGCATATAGTTTCATTAATTCAACATTTGAAAGAATTAAATTTGTTTCTGTTTGAATTAATAAAAACCTGATAAATGCGCATTCATTTATTTGTTTTTTTAAATCACTAAATGCTTCGGGTTTTTCTTCTTTTAACTTTTTCAGAGCTTCGCCAATACCATACCAACCTGTAATAGTAAAACGTGAAAGATTCCAGCTAAATACCCAGGGAATTGCTCTCAGATCATTAAGAGTTCTTACACCTGTTCTCCTGGCAGGACGCGAGCCAATTTTGCTTTTTTCTAATAAATCAATACATGTAGCTTTGCTGAAAAAGTTTATAAAACCTGGGGTTTCAATAAAATCTTTGTAATGTTCGTACGATTTTTGAGCTAAAAACTGCATTGTTTCATTGGGGAAAGTTGATTCGTTATTATTGAATTTGCTGTTGATAGTTTGTTTTGCTACCCCCGAGGCTAGTGCATTTAAGTTATAGGTTGCAGTTAGCGGATTCCCGAAAAGTTGTGCAACTGACTCTCCTTGTACTGTAATTTTAAAATTTCCATTTATAGTGTTTGTAGGCATACTTTCTAAAAAGCGATGATATTTACCACCTCCTCTACTTATGGTACCTCCTGTTCCATGAAAAAAGTATACTACTGAATTATTTTTTTTGCCAATTTCTGAAAATTCTTTTTCCGCTTTGAATATGTTCCATTTGCTGGCGATTGTTCCACCATCTTTATTGCTGTCACTATAACCCAACATAACTTCTTGTTTGTGCGTATTATCAGTAAACCTTTGTTTAGTTATGGGGTGTTGCAGGAATTTATCTAATATTTGGGGTCCATTATTAAGATCTTTTATTGTTTCAAATAGCGGAACGACTTTTATGTTCGTATTTAACAGTTGAGTTTCTCCCAACAGTAGATATACTACTAGCAAATCGCTGAGGTTGCGGGTCATACTTATAATAAAAGAACCTATACCGTCCGAACCATATTGATTGATGTGATTTCGAACTACTCTGTAACAATCCAACACATTATCGGCTTCAGTTCCGTAGGAAACTGTAATGTCAGTAATTGGAGTGTTGTTTTCTAAAACTTTGTTTAAAAAGTTGACACGTTTTTGTTCTTCCCAATTTTCAAAATCGTATTCACTATAGCCTGATTTCGACAAGATTTGAGAGATGGCTTTGTCGTGATAAGCACTGTTTTGCCTTATATCTAATTTTGCCAGATGAAATCCAAAACAGTTTAATGACCTTTCAATTGGAAATAGCAAATCTTCGGATATTCCTTTTAATCCGTTATTGATAAGAATTGTTCTCAAAAACTTCAGGTCTTTGGATAAAGCATTGCTTGACCTGTATTGTGCATTGGTATCAGCATTTTTTCCGGTAATAGTATTATCTAACTGTAATGAAATCAAACTTACATACCGCCTCCATGGTTCATAATGATTTCTTCGAACAACTTTTTCACCGGCTTCGCCTAATGCTTCTGTTTTCTTTTCAATCGCTTCGGTTAGTAAAAATGGCACTGGATTACTTAACGCCGAAATTGAAAGTTTAGCTGCTAATGCCAACAATTGTGTCTTAATTATTGAAAGTGCATAATCTCTGTGTAATAATAGAGTTTCCTGCGTAAAACCAGGAGTTACAAAAGGGTGACCGTCTCTGTCGCCACCAACCCAGCTTCCGAAACTGATTTTTGGAAATATATCGGGATTTTTTATTTTATCGGGGCTAAAGCCCATTTCAATCCATGACCACTTAAGTTGTTGGTCACTTTTTTCTAAAACCGCAGGAAATATTCTGCTTAAGTAATAAATGGCATTTGCCCTCTCATGACTGACATCAGGTTTCTCTAAATAAATTTCACCAGTTCTCCACCACCTTTCCAAAAGATTAATGATTTTTTCTTTATTCTCATTTTGTTCTAATTTACTTAGAGATAGATTTTCTCTTTGAACCAAAAGCAAATACAATTCACGATGAATTTCAATAACAGTTACCCTTTTTGCTTCGGTAGGATGCGCTGTAAGTACAGGCATAATGTTAACCTGTGAAATGGTTCTCAGCATATCATCTTCTACTATTTTCTGCTCTCTCCAAATTTCAAAAACCTCGGCCCAAGAGCCTCTTATTGAAGCAATACTTTTTTGATTTTCCAGTTTTCTACGGTATTGTGTAGCAGCATTTTCTTCAACAAACGTCATCAACTGAAAATAAATGCTTAATGATTGAATTATTTTATCAGTTAAGATTGAATCTTCGTTAACAGCTAATGCATTTTTTTTGTTGTTGCTATTAATAAAAGGAATAATTTCGTGTTCATTAATCCTGGAAAGCATCTCAATATAACAATCAATTATAAAATGTTTGCGTTCATTTATATTTTGAAATGGACTTATGCTATTACTCATATCTAATTATTATTAATTTGTTATTACAATAAAATCTTCATAATTTATCTATAGATGACTTATCTCCACTTGATTTAATAAAGTGAATTAAAAATATTAAGCTTCCCAAAACACTCATAGTACTCGCAAGTATAATTGCATAGTTATATGAACCTGAAATATCGAATAATAAACCACCGCTAAACGGACCTGTTATGCCAGCAAATGCAGTACCTATAAACACATAAGGATAGACCAATCCAAGATTTTTCACTCCAAATACCTGAGCTGACTCCTTTGCAAAAAGAACAAAGTTTCCTCCAAAACCAAACCCAATAAATATAGAGAGCACTAAATACAAAATATCAGTTAAAGGGAATACAATCAATGAAATTATTGATAAAGATTGGAATAGAAGTGCTAAAAATATAGTTAAACTGGCTCCAAAATAGTCACTAAGCAAACCCCAGCCTAATCTGCCAGAAAAGTTTGCTATGGCAAATAATGCAACGCCAAGTATCAAACTGTCATTTGTAATGCTGTATTGGCTACCAATAATTTTTAAGCTTCCTATAATAAGAAAACCTGCAAATGTGCCAAGGAAAATGCCCAAAAATAATTTTTTGAAAATATTTGAACTTACAAAATAAGAAACTTTAGGTGGAGCTTCATTGTCGGCTGATTCTTGTTTGTATTGAAAAACAAAATTGGTAAAAATTAGAATAATTAAACCATATACGATTGCAACAATTCTAAAAAAATCCATGATATTGTTGCCATTAGATAAAATGATTTGGGATATTTCGGACATAAAAACGGCTCCCAAGCCAAATCCGGCTGCGGCTATGCCCGTAATGAGTCCTTTTCTTTCGGGAAACGATTTAACGGACGAAGTAAGTGAAAACCAATAGCCAAAACCAGTACCGATACCTGCTATAACTCCAACACCTATATAAATTGGCCAAAAATTGCCTTCCGAAAAACTGGCTAAAAAATATCCTGCTGAGAATAAAATACCTGAAATATAGCCAAAATACTTAGGATTAAACTTTTTACTCATTAACCCTACAAAAATCATTGTTACTGGGAATATAAATATAACAGTTCCGAAAACAATTTGTGACTCAGATGCCGAAAAGTTGTAGTGCTTTATTAATTCATCAGCCACAATACTCCAGGCATAAATACTTCCTATACAAAGCATTGTAATGAACGATGCTATTACTGTCAAAAATCTCTTCATTTTTTTTATTTGTAAATTATGGATTACAATATTCACAGAATTGAGGGCTTTCGACCCTTTTGTCAAAAGGGAACTCATTTTCCATTTGATAACTGCACTTTTGGCAACGATAAATGTGTTTTCGCGTTGACCTTGTAGGTAAACCACACATTTCGCAGGGTAAACCCTTAATCGCTTCAACAATCCCAAAACCAACTGTATTGCAATTTGGACATAAGGATTTGATTTTTGTTACAAGCCTTTCTGTTGCCTTAGCGATAACTTTCATTCTGGTTGGGTTATACATTGCACGCATATCAGTTTCGGCATATGCTGAGCCAACAGAATTTTTTATTATGTTGTAATTTCCAATTAGCTCATCAATAGTACTATTCTCTTTGATAATGACTGAGTAATTATACTTTGCCTTTTTTAGTATTATACCATGCGAAGGGAAACCAATTCTATTTGCAAAATCAATAAGCTCATGCTCTGAATTTATTTCTGCGCCATTAAAATTCGTATCTATGCTAAGTTCTCTTTCGATTATTTCAATTCCGTTTTCTTTGTCAATAAGCATAACCAGTTCATCGTCGGCATGTGCAAAAAAAACGGTCGGATGTCCTCCGAATGAACCTTCATTTGCAACTGCCACACCAATACCACTTACTTCAATTGCCATCAGACACTTTTTTCGCAGGGTTGAAATCGGGTCATCTTCCCTCTCCACTTCTCCTGAGAAAGTCCCTAACTTATCTGTATCCAATCCTATAGGTGTTACGCAAATTACGCCCAACTCTTTTTTAAGAATTGGGGCAATTACTTCTTCTTTTTTATGCTTAGTTGCTATAATAATTTCTATCTCTCTGTAAAAATCCATTCTATGGCTTCATTTTTTTTGATTTTTCTAATACTTGTTCTTTTAATTCAAGTTTGTATTGAATAATTTTATTTCTAAGCAAACTGTCAGAAGTCGAAACTATTTGAGCAGCAAGGATCCCCGCATTTTTAGCCCCATTGAGAGCTACGGTTGCAACAGGTACACCTCCAGGCATTTGTAATATAGAAAGTACGGAATCCCAACCATCAATGGAGTTGCTTGATTTAATTGGCACGCCAATAACAGGTAAGGGCGAAATAGCTGCTACCATCCCCGGCAAATGTGCTGCCCCGCCGGCTCCTGCAATTATAACATCAATTCCCCGATTATGAGCATTTGATGCAAATTCATAAAGTTTCTCGGGCGTTCTGTGTGCCGAAACTATATCAATTTCGTACCCAATTCCGAATATGTCAAACATTTCTGCTGCCTGTTTCATTATGGGCAAATCGGAATCTGAACCCATAACAATACTAACTAACTTTCTTTTCATAACTATCTTTCTACTATTCAATATCTGTAAAACTACTACTTAAAAATCAAAAATCTCTCCTAAAAGTCCTTTTTTCTTTTTGTAGCGAGAATCTCCTTCCTTAGGATAATACTGTTTGCCTTGAAAATTTTCATCCGGATATTTTTTTATATTTCGCGAAGAGCGCTCGATGATTTTATCGAGTTCGCCACGGTCAAGCCAAACACCCCTGCAATCAGGGCAGTAGTCTATTTCAACTCCACTACGGTCGGTCATGACCAAATTTACGGTACAATTGGGACATTTCATATTAATAAAATTTTAAAAATTATTTTTTTGGAGTTATTTTTCTCATCAACTTGTCAATCTTATCATCTACTTTTCTGTTCAAATCTCCGCATGAGATAAAAATACCTGCTGTCACTAAAACTACAAGGATAATACCTGTTTTTTTTGCCATAATTCGATTGGTGTTAAATTTATACTAATAAAAGGGCTTCTCATCAACATTATTGTTCACTTTCTTAACGAATGAAAAAAGTTTATACTAAGCCAGGTTCTGTTTCTTGGGTTTCCACTGACAAATGAATCCAACCTGTAATCGATGCCAATTTCTAAATCATTTAACGCTGAAACCGAATATCCCAAACCCTACCCTTGTAACCTTTTTCATGTACCATATTTATTACTTTTTTGCTTTTATAAGTATTTTCCTGTTTTTCTCCGGTATAGGCACTGTCTGCATAAAGCGGTTGTCCTTCATCATTTTCGGTAAGCAATCCTTCAATGGCCTGTGAATCATGCACTGAAGCATCTGTTACAATAAATTCTTCGATCAGTTTTGTTTTTGTATCAGCTTTGATATGGTTCTTGTATCCAAAAAAAGTTACATTGTTCTTCTTCGTCCAGCGTGCGTCCACATCTTTCTGGCAGAGTTTGTGAGGGGTTTCTTTCCAATGTTCAGGTGCGGTGCCAGTCTGTTTTATTTGCTTGTTCTCTTCTCTGGTGTTACGTTTGCGGGGTGCTTCTACAAAACTTGCATCAACCATTTTTCCTTCATTGGCAAATACTCCGCCTGCATCAAGTATCTCATTGAATGTTTTGAACAATGCCATAATAACGTCCTTTTCTATAAGTTGCTCACGAAAAAACCAGAATGTCTTACTGTCAGGTACTTTGTCGCTCTTTTTCAATCCTAAAAACCGTTTAAAACTTGACCTATCGACGATTTGATACTCAAGCTGATCGTCTGACAAATTATACAAACTCTGTATAATCAGTGCTTTAAACATTAATAATTTATCAAACGATGGCCGACCGCCTTTGGCTCTGTCTTTTGATTCTTCATTAAAAGCTTTGTCAAGTGGGTTTATATTTTCCATAGTTGCTTATTTTATTACTGTAAAATTAAGCAATTAATATATAATTATATCAATTAAGTTATTGACAATCAGTTATTTATATCAACATTTAGTTTTTTAGAGATGCCCTTAAATTCGATTGAAAATAAAGTTTTCCTGAAGTCTGGTTTGAGCTTTCTGTTAACTTGAAATCACGTCTATCTTTGCCGTCGTACTAAAAAACACAAATGGCATATTTGAATATTACTAACTGTAGTTGACAAAGCCTGCACTTCGTGTGTAAAAGTATATAGTTTACTATCTCCAGTTTATTTATTGCGGATTGAGGAAGTCCGGGACTGTCCGCCAACCTATCCGAATAAACCTTGCCATTCGACTATTAACTTCTTTACCATGTCATTAATATATTTTACAAATACACAACAACCGATAAATGCTCCTGCATGCAATCCGACTAGTATTCCCATAATGCCATTTCTTTTTCTTTCCAATTATTGGATTGATTTACTGATTATTTATTTCGTTGTTGTTCCTGATTGCTGAAAAAACCACTACTGAAGTATCAATAACTCCATCTGATAATTGGATACAGCTTGCTCCAAATTGTCACTTATCGAAATGAAAGTGTAGGGATCTATTTCTTTATCTCTGGCAATGATTTCCTGATGTAATTTTTTCAGTTCAGTTATCAGTGCTGAAACGTGTAATAATTCATCTGTTTCAAGTTTTCTCATTTCAATTTTTAATTAACTGGTTGGAGCAAACATCAAAAGTATTGGTGCATTTTCAATTTGTTTTATTCTGATTCTTGCGGTTTTCCTTCTTCTGGATTTCGGCGTATCCATGGTGCCCGATGCATGTGGATATGTTCCTTAAATTGCTCGCGTTCTTCGGGAGTCATGTGTTCCCATTTTTCGTGCATTTGCCGCCTGCAATGGCCATGGGCACGTCCATGATGCCCTTTGAAGCCTCCCAAAAGAAGGCGCGACAGAATCAGCAGCCCAATTGTCTGCCAGAAGGTAATTTCAGGCAAGCGAAACAACAATGGCATCAGCCAGTTCCACAAGTACATGGTGATAAACCCGAAAGCCACAAAGGCAGCTAGTATCAGAGGAATAAACAGATACCATCTTTTTTTGAACATTGTTTTCATTTTCTGTTATTTAAAAGTTTATTAATTCGTCATAAATAATCTGAAGCCGTTCGCGCAGAACCAATATTGCATAGCGTTTTCTGGAAATTAAAGTATTTACTGTTACGCCAGTCTGTTCCGAAATTTCCTTAAACGAAAGCCCTTTCAGTTCGGTCAATTCAAACACCAGGTGCTGTTCCTCCGGAAGTTCGTCCAAAGCCTTTTCCAGTTCAATCCAAACCAGCGACCTTAAATAATCGTCCTCAGGTGTACTTCCGTTGTCGAACATCAGATTTCGCAGTTCTCTAAATGAACCTTCATCTTCGGTTTCAGCGAAAAATTCCGGCATCGATTCGGTTTTCTTTTTACGGTAGAGATCGGTAATCCGGTTGCGGGCCACGGTGAACAGCCATGCAGCCATTTGGTCAATGGGTTTTAGCAGCCGGTCGGCATCCGCCAGTTGATAGTACACTTCCTGCAATATATCATCGGCATCTTCAATGGTACGCACCCGTTTACGGATAAACCCTTCTAAGCGGCCACCATAATTTTTGATGATGTCAGATATATGTTGTCTTTCCTTCACTGTAGTTTTTATCTGTGCGACCGACTGTACATCAGGCGACAGCACTAAAACCTCAATTCCACTCATATTGTTTTGGTTGAACTCAACCGAATTCCATCCGAAATGGCTGATCTGTAAACCGACCAGTTATTTCACCGAAACCCAATTGTGCTGCTTGTAATGAGGTTGACGAATGAGGCCAAAGAATATTTTAAATGAAATGATTTTTTTTTTAAAGAATGACAGTTTTCGTTCCCAATATAAAGCTACCTTCAACTGAAAATTAAGTTTTCCTGAAATCTAAGTTAAGCATTCTGTTAACTTAAAATCGCTGCCTATCTTTGCCGGCGTACAAAAAAAGAAGAATGGCATGTTTAAATAATACCATGATCATCCGCCATCAACTGGTTCGAAAAGTTGTAAGGCTTTTTAATGAAGGACGATTAGTTGAAGGAATTGACCGGATACCTTTGGAAATGTCGCCACGCGAAATAAGCGCCCAACGACGTTGCTGCATTTACAAGGAACGTGCAGTGGTGAGGTACAAATTGATGCCAATTCTGGGACTTGGAATTGAAGACGAACAGGATGAACTTACCCCCTTGTCGGAATTTGCCCGGATGGCCATTGACAGGAAAGCGCCTTCAAAAAAAGTACTGACTGTGGTTGACGAGGCCTGCACTTCGTGTGTAAAAGTGAATTACATTGTTACCAATATCTGCCGTGGCTGCGTTGCCAGCCCGTGTATCATGAATTGTCCGAAAAATGCCATTCGTTTCAACTCGTCGGGAGCAGCCGAAATAAAATCGGATAAATGCGTAAACTGCGGACTTTGCAAGGAAGCCTGCCCCTATCATGCCATTGTTTATGTGCCAATTCCCTGTGAAGAAGTTTGCCCGGTGAAAGCCATTTCGAAAAACGAACACGGCATTGAGCAAATTGACGAAAGCAAATGTATTTACTGCGGACGTTGCCAGAATGCCTGTCCGTTTGGATCTATATACGAGGTGTCGAACCTTATCGACGTTTTGAAAAGTTTAAAGCAAAAAGAGGAAGTGATCGCCCTGGTAGCTCCGGCTTTGTTTGGCCAATACGATGTTCATCCGGCCAAAGTGCTGAAAGCTATTGAAAATATTGGCTTTACAAAAGTGGTTGAAGTAGCCCGCGGTGCCGAAATGACAACAAAATACGAAGCCAAAGAACTGGCGCACCGACTGAGCGAAGGCGCTCCATTTATGACTACTTCCTGCTGTCCTTCGTACGTTGAACTTACACGCAAACACATTGAGGGACTGAAGCCTTATGTTTCCGACACGGGTTCGCCGATGCATTATACAGCGGCAACAACAAAAATGCAATATCCTGAAGCGAAAACGGTGTTCATCGGACCGTGTGTGGCCAAGCGAAAAGAAGGCCTCGACAACGAATTTGTGGATTACGTAATGAGTTTTTCGGAACTGGATGCCATTTTTGAAGCGATGGATATCAACCCTGCTGATTGCGAAGAACTGGTAATGGAAAACATTGCCGGTGAAGCACGTGGTTTTGCACTTTCAGGAGGTGTAATTGCCGCCATCAAACAACAGGATTTGAGAATTGACATTAAAACCCTGGCTGTTGACGGGCTGAATAAAAAATCAATTAATCTGCTGAAAGCCTTTTCGAAAGGAAAAGCCGCTGCACAATTTATTGAAGTGATGGCCTGCGAAGGCGGCTGCATTGCCGGACCGGTAAGTCACAGCAATGCCCAGAAAGGGAAACGCAACTTCGAAAAAGGAATGGACTTGATTGCAGAAAAAGTGGAGACAAATGAGGCGATCAGTATGTAAAACAGTTTACTCTTTTTACATTTAACTCACCCCACGTCCGCAAGCGGACGTCCCCCTCTCTTTTAAAAAGAGAGGGGAAAGCATCGCAGTTGCGAAGGGGTGAGTATAATATGGAACAATTAGGATTAGGATATTTATTAATCCTGATAACTTATGAAAATCAACTATTTACTAAAGTTCCTTTCCGTCGTAATCCCATTCAAGAATACTAGAAATAACTGGCAAAACATGGGCGGCCATTTTTCGCTGTCCTGAATAATTGGGATGGGTATCTGATCCGAGATCCTTGTCCGGGTCCATCAGGTAAGTGGGGATACCAACGAAATAAACATTCTTGCGTTGGTAAACCGATCTGAAATCTTCAACCAGTTCCTTTACGTATGAATAGCAGGGTTCGTCGGTCATTGGGCCAACAATGCAAAAAACCGGAACTTCGCCATATTGCTTTTTTACTTCATCTATCAACTTTTCGTATCCGGCTTTAAAAACCGCTTTGTCAGGAAAAGGCTGTGTGCTGAAATCGTTGGTTCCAAGATTAATTACCACCACATCCGGTTTCCAGAGCCTGAAATTCCAAAGTGGCAGTTCCTTTTCATCGAAAACCCGGTTGAAACGATCGGGCATCGCGTCTGGCGACACTTTTTCCTTATCGCCATAATTGCGAACAACACCCATTCCTGAATGTGCGATGATGTGGTAATCGGCTTTAAATGCGCGGGCCATAATTGGTGCGTAACTCAGATAATTGTTTTCGGTAGAAGGTTTAAACCGTTCACTTTTCGATAAGCCTTCGGTTCCGTAACCACAAGTGATTGAATTGCCGATAAACTCAATTTTCCGGGTTGGAACATCTTTCCATTCAAGCATTTCACCGTTTTCAGGAATCAGGATGCCTTTGAAAGAGCCAGTTCCCTGATTTCCTTCCGTCCGTTTATAAATCCTGATTTTGTGGATATGGGTTCCTATATTTTTTGCAATCACAATGGTGGTATCGCTCTTCACATCAATGGTTTTTGAGGGTTGATCATCAACAAAAACATTGTAATAATTGTGACCGGTATCGTTCATTTTAACAGCACATTCCGTTCCCCGGAAACTGAACTGAATGTAAACGCCCGACCAATCGTATCGAACTTCCTGCGGATTAGAAACATCGAAACGGCCAACATATCTGAAGGATTCGTGGCTGGCCGGAATAAATTTGGTTTGTGCGAATGATGACAAGGAAACCAACAGGTAAGCAATTGCAAAAAATATTCTGTTCATAATTGTATTTTTATAGGTGACTCTATCGTAACTACTTTTTATAACACCAATTCTATTTCGTCCGAAATGAAGCTATTGCCTTGAAAAACGCTTTCTCACGGACGGTATTCTTGTCGAACTTCCGTCTCCGGTCTTCGGACTTCGGACTTCGGACTTCTTCCTAGTCAAAAAATGCTTCAACGCCCGGGTAATGATATTTTTCGCGTGCTTCGGTTTCAGGAACCAGGAAATACCGAAGTTCTGCTTCAGCACATGTTTTCCCCGACGAATCAATTAATTGAGCCTGAATGGTTGCCACCCGCCTATTTCGCTCGAGTAACTTTGCCCGAATAGTTACCTGACCCTCGTCAATCATCAATGGCCTTTTAAACCTAACTTTCATCTCGGCAGTGAGCCCAACCGTTCCGCATTTAACGTAAACCAGCCAACCGGCAATTTCATCGAGCAATGTCGATTGTATTCCGCCATGTACCACTTTCGGATAACTCTGCAAAATCGGGCGGGGTTTCCAGTACGAAACCACTTCATCGCCATCTTCCCAGAATTCCAGGTGTAATCCGAATTCGTTGTGGGGCGAACAACCGAAACATTGGTCCGTTTCCGGA
>JAUYEQ010000390.1 GCA_030691295.1 Bacteroidota bacterium | reverse complement strand
GCTCTGTTGATAAAAGTATGTTGATGTCGATATTGAATGATTAAAAAACCAATATAACTATCTAATTATGAAAGTCTATAAAACAGATGAAGTTCGCAACATTACACTGATTGGTAATGCTGGCAGTGGGAAAACCACCCTCGCAGAAGCTATGCTATTCGAGGGTGGAGTAATCAACCGCAGAGGGGATGTCGGAAGTAAAAATACTGTATCCGACTACCATCTGATTGAGCAGGAGTACGGCAACTCCGTATTTTCATCGCTCATGTACGTCGAAGTCAACGGCAAAAAAATAAACATCCTCGACACTCCCGGGATGGATGATTTTTGCGGTGGCGTAGTTTCTTCTCTTCAGGTTGCACCCCTTGCCCTGATGGTTATTGATGCTTCAACCGGAATTGGCGCCGGAACAGAATCGGCCTTTCGCCATGCCGAAGCAGCCAATAACAAACTGGTTTTTGTTCTGAATCATTTGGACAACGAAAATGCCAACTATGATCAGGACGTTGACAATCTAAAAAACAAATTCGGCAACAAAGTAACCATCGTGCAATATCCGGTTGAAACTGGCATTGGGTTTAACTCGATTGTCGATGTGTTAAAAATGAAATTGTACAAATACGGACCCGATGGAGGAAAACCGGAAGTACTTGAAATTCCGGATTCGGAAAAAGAACGCGCCGACAAATTGCACAACGACCTGGCTGAAATGGCCGCCGAAAATGAAGAGTCATTGATGGAATTGTATTTTGAGCAGGGTTCATTATCTGAAGAAGATATGCGCAGGGGAATGAGAATCGGAATGACCAAACGCGATTTGTTCCCTGTATTCTGTGTTTCAGCCAAGCGGAATATGGGCATTGGCCGTTTGCTCGAATTTGTTTGCAACATCGCTCCGTCCCCAAGTCAGGTTCCAATGCGCGAAGTCATTCAGGGAAAAGCACCCGTATTGAACGAAAACAGCCCGACTTCACTGTTTGTTTTTAAAACTGCACTCGAACCACATGTTGGCGAAGTGACCTATTTCAAAGTAATGTCGGGAAAAGTAACCGAAGGAAAAGATTTATACAACACTTTCAACAACGGAAAAGAAAGACTTTCGCAATTGTTTGTAACTGCCGGAAAGAGCCGCACCAGTGTTACAGAATTGGTAGCCGGCGATATTGGCTGCACGGTGAAACTAAAAGACACCAAATTCAACCAAACGCTTTGCGAAAAAGAAATGGACCTGAAATTTGCCCCGATTGTATTTCCTGATCCGAAATACAGGATAGCAATTAAAGCGTTGTCGGAAACAGACGATGAAAAAGTAGGCGAAATTCTGCACAAAGTAAAAGAAGAGGATCCAACTTATATCGTAAAATATTCAAAGGAATTAAAGCAACTGATTGTTGAAGGAATGGGTGAATACCACCTGAATACCTTAAAATGGTACTTCGACCATACTCACAAAATAAACATCGAATTTAAGTCGCCGAGAATTCCATACCGCGAAACCATTACCAAATTCGCACAGGCCGATTACCGTCACAAAAAACAATCGGGAGGTTCCGGCCAGTTTGGTGAAGTTCACATGATTATTGAGCCTTTTGAAGAAGGAAGCGCACCAAAAAACATGTTTGTTTATGGTGGCAAGGAAATGAAAATTTCGGTTCGCGATACCCAGGAAACTCCACTTCCGTGGGGCGGAAAACTGGTTTTCCACAACTGTATTGTGGGTGGTTCCATCGACACACGGTTTTTGCCTGCAATCCTGAAAGGCATCATGGAAAAAATGGAAGAAGGACCGCTTACCGGTTCGTATGCCCGCGACATTCGCGTTTACATTTACGACGGAAAAATGCACCCGGTTGACTCAAACGAAATATCCTTCCGTTTGGCCGGACGAAATGCATTCAGTACCGCGTTTAAAAATGCAGGACCAAAAATTCTGGAACCTATTTACGATCTGGATGTTTGGGTGCAAGGCGAGCGAATGGGCGATGTAATGAGCGACCTGCAAGGCCGCCGTGCATTGATCATGGGAATGGGCAGCGAAAGAGGTTATGAAAAAATCACCGCACGCGTTCCGCTGAAAGAAATGAACAAATACTCGACTTCATTGAGCTCGCTGACCGGTGGGCGTGGCGTTTTCAACATGAAATTTGCCGCTTACGAAAAAGTGCCGCAGGAAGTTCAGGAAGAACTTTTGGCAGCTTATGCCGCTGAAGAAAAAGACGAATAGGAAGAATTCAAATACTTGATAGTGAGTGGGTGACTTTGAGTCACCCGCTCACTCCTCTAAAACAAGAAAACCCGGGAATGCCACCCGGGTTTTCTTGTTATTGAATTTACTTCTTTGATTCTCTTAAAACTATTTCTACCCACAGCCTCATCTTTAATCAAACTTCTTTCTTGATTTTATTCAACATGGCTAAATACCAGGATTGTGAGGAATTAGTTGTTTGAAATTCACCCGGAAAATTGGTTAAACTTATGTTTGTCCAATTCTCTGTGGGCATTGAAAATCCTTTTTTCTCCATCTCGAATATTCTACCGGGTAAAACGTTCGAGACATATTCTCTGAACTGCGGCTTCAGATATTTACCAATATTTTCAAAAGTATCGGGTTGATTGAAATACTTCTCAATAAATTGGTGATCCAGAAACGGAAATCTCATTTCGATTGAAAATCTCATAGATGGCTGATCACTTCTGAATGTGTGATGTGATGTGATAAAATAATAGATTTCCAGATAGGATACTTTCTTTAGTAATGGTAGATTATTATAATCCGGATAAATTACGTTTATTTGATTTTTTAGATATTGGATCGGATGAATCGGTTTCTGTTCGCCTTCCAATTTTAAAATTTTATTTATTTGGTCCCAAGTAAATAACCTGCGGCAAATGATCGGATAGTAGTCAAATCCATATTTTTTTACTTCAGAGAACTTTTCTCTGTACTTTTTAGGAATCAAAAAAGGAGGTGTAAGCTTCAGTAATCCGCTTAACTTTTTAAGTTTGTGAATGGTCGCAAAATACTGGTATCCGCCAAAAATTTCATCGGGTCCCAAGGCGCTATACAACACCTCTATCCCCATCTTTCGGGCTTCTTCGCACAAAAAAACAGCAGGCTCAGGAATTGAATTGGGCTCTTCTTCCGCCTGAATGTAGGACTCAATCAGACTGGCTGAAGGTGAGGACGGAATTTCGAGATAGATAATATCTAAACCAGCATTTGAGGCGTTCTCCTTTGCAAACTCGCGCTCGTCGATACGGTGACCGTTGGCAAATATGTTTAAGCATTTTAGGCTTGAATCGGATTTGCTAAAGTAGTAGGCCAAGGTTCCACTATCCATTCCTCCACTTAGCATCAGGGCTTTTTCAACGTCTCCTGTTCGGTGAAGTTGACACAACTCCACCATATCAGCATTAAACTCATCGAATCCGATTGTTCTTTTTGATGGTGTATATTTCAAATGCCAATACCGATTAATTTTAATTTGACCTGAAAGATGAGAATATTCCAGCTTACAACCTGCCTCCAGCGAACTGATATACTTGTAAATGGTAAGTGGTGAAGGGCAAGTGCCCATATACATAGAATACGCCAGCCCCTGATAATCTATTTCTTTTTTGATGAAATTTGTCGCAAATATTCCCTTCATTTCCGACGAAAAAATAAAAACACCATCGATGATTGCATAATAAAAAGGTTTCATCCCCAATCTATCACGCCACGCTTTTAGTATATTGTTTTTCAAATCATAAACTACTATCGAAAACATACCACGCAGATGTTGGACAAATTCATCTCCCAATTTTAGGTAAAGCCTGTATGCCACCTCACTATCAGATTGAGATATCAATGTTTCGTTAGCAAGAAATTCTTTTTTTAGCTCAATATAATTGTACACCTCGCCATTCAACATGAATACAATTTCCTTTTCCTGATCAAAAAAAGGTTGCATAGCATGAGCTGATAAATCAACAATTGATAAACGATTAAAGGCAAAAAATACAGTCGATTTTTTATCTTGCGGCAATTGTTGAAAGCTTTCTTTTGAATCAGGATTAGATAGTTCACATGAGAAGAATTCCTTGTTTCCCGTGAAAATTAAGGTATCATCCGGACCTCTGTGTTTAATGCTGGCGATGCTGTCCAAAATCACTTCTGGGTTAAGCTCATTGGTTGATATGACTCCGCTAAATCCGCACATTTTATGTTTTTTTTAGTTATAATGCACCATGTTTTTGTTTCTTTTTCTTCCTATAAAATCCTATTCCATTAGTAACATCAAATAGACCATACGTTTTTCTGGTAAACGAAACTATAAAGTCCCCCTATCAGTTAGGTTCATGATACAGCATTGATTTATGAGGGACGAATTTAGTTAATCAATAATAGCAAACGTAAAAAATTCAAAATATTTTCGAATCTTTTAAAATAATTATGGGGCTATAGACAATGTACAGCCTGAGAATTCACAAGGTAGCGTTGTCCGATTTGAATTGAAAATCGATTGCGGATTTTGAGGATCAAA
Source organism: Bacteroidota bacterium (assembly GCA_030691295.1). Taxonomy (GTDB): domain Bacteria; phylum Bacteroidota; class Bacteroidia; order Bacteroidales; family Prolixibacteraceae; genus Aquipluma. The sequence continues at coordinate 1,519 of JAUYEQ010000390.1, read as the reverse complement.
AAGAAGTTCTTTAAAACGGTCTTTATACTTGCGTTCATTGATTGCTGATTTTATGTTATCATTGATCAGCTAACAAATATACTCATCTTTTAAAGAATTAGGCGAATCAATAACCCTCTGCTGGTCAGTCGCTATAAATTTTATTGATAACAAACAGAGAACTTATCAATAAAAAGAAATGTTAAAATATAAGAATCGGGGTTACCTTTTTGTGTGTTTGGGAATAAACTAACATAAATAACTCTTTTTTAACCTTTAATTTTTAGTATCATGAAAATCAAATTTTTCCTTTTATCGAGTATTTTGTTTCTTTCGCAACAAGCATTCAGCCAATGGACTGATACAGGTGCCATAATTTACACCAACGATAAAGTTGGTATAGGTACAAGTAGCTTAGATAATGCAGTTCTTTTAAAAGTTCAGGGATCAACTTCACCTGCAATTGAGATTGCAAATTCTTCGAATACTCGGTTACAAATAGGTATTCCAACATCGCCAAATGATTTTTCTGTCGGAAGCATATTAGGAGATGCTGTCATCCGCCCAAGCGGAGGTATTAATGGGCACAACGGATTAATTTTCAGCATCCCTAACAACAATAATGACGGGAATAGTTATTTTGCATTTGGCGATAGTTATAATGCGCTATGGATGAAGATATTCAACAATAAGATAGTTAAGATCGACGGGAAGCTATTTGCCAAAGAAATTGAAGTAAAAACCGATGTTTGGTCTGATTTTGTTTTTAAATCAGACTACAAACTAATGCCGCTTAATGAGTTGGAAAGTTTTATAAAAGAAAACAACCATTTACCCAATATACCAACCGAAGCCGAAGTAAAAACCAATGGTATAAATGTAGCTGAAATGAACGCCAAACTTTTACAAAAAGTAGAAGAATTGACATTGTATGTAATTGAGCAGCAAAAACAGATAGAGGAATTGAAAAACAAACACTAGAAATGAACCTATCATGAAAATAACAATTTTGATATTTACATTATTCACATTCTTTTCAATCTCTACAATAGCCCAAATAAGTCGAGGAGGTTTTCCAAAATCCTATAAAAAAGAAATCAATGATTTATTCAATGACACTATTGACTCAAAACAAAAAGGTGGTGGCGTTGAAAAGAAAACGATAAAAATTGACATTGCGGCAAAAAAAGAAAAAGAGAAGGCTGATTTAGCCAAAAGTGAATGCAAAACCTGTACTCTCCCTTATTATGGAAAAGAAATCCCCCTTAGCCTTGATTTTTTTGATAATGCAAAATCAAAAAAACTCAAAGATGGAGGAGAATTATGGATTTTAAAATTAGACACTAAAGACTGGCATGGATTCCAGTTTTTCTTCGAAAATTTCTACCTACCCGAAGGTTCCAGCGATTCAGCCCGAAAATAATATTCTTGTAAATTAATACGTTAGAGTATGCTGAAAAAAATATTTTTCCGGCTATTTTTGTTGTCGATAAGAGACACGGGGGCTGAACCCCCAGTTTACTGCTTTACAGTATAGTGT
>JAUYEQ010000381.1 GCA_030691295.1 Bacteroidota bacterium | reverse complement strand
TAGCAATGCCATTAAATTCACTCCCCGGGGTGGTTCGGTAATTATCAAAACCAATATCAATAGCATGAATAACGCAAATATTAGTATTACAGACAATGGAGTTGGAATTGAAAAATCATCACTTTCAAAAATCTTTGATCTTAGCAATACACATCATACTACCGGCACTGAAGATGAACAGAGTACCGGTTTGGGATTAATCCTCGTCAAAGATTTTATAGAGAAAAACAAAGGAACGATTACAATAGACAGCGAAAAAGGCAAAGGCACTGTTGTTTCATTTACATTGCCTGTAACTCGTTAACTTCAGGAAACAATGCATTCCTAAATATACGCAGAGCAGAAAGAAAAAAGCTCAACATATAATAAATGCTGAGCTTTTTTCTTCTGCAACGACAACCTTACAAGGAAAAATCGCTGATTTCTTTTATCTCACAATCTTCATTTCGTTGAGTAAATAACCTGCTCCGCCGAATTTATCCATGATAAAGAGCGTGTAACGTATGTCAACATTAATACAGCGTTGCAGTGATGGTTCAAAGATAATGTCGCCGCTCATCGATTCCCAATTGCCGTCGAAAGCTGTTCCAATCAGTTCTCCTTTTCGATTCAACACCGGACTGCCTGAATTACCGCCGGTAATGTCATTGTTGGTAAGAAAAGCGACCGGCATACGACCATCCTTTAAGGCATACGGCCCGAAATCTTTGGCATTGTACAATTCTTTAAGCTTTTCAGGAACAACAAATTCCCAGTTGTTTGGATCCTCTTTCTGCATCACACCGTCCAGGGTTGTAATAAAATCATAGATTACGCCATCTTTGGGTGAGTAATTCAGTACTCTTCCGTAAGTCATCCGCATGGTGGAGTTCGCATCAGGATACATTGCTTTTCCTTCGTTCATCTCCAGCGTACCGGCAATATATTGTTTTTGACCTTGTGCATACAATGTTCGGTACTGTTCAATTTCTTTTGTGTATTTCGCCATTGCCTCGGAAATATTCTTTCCGGCCACAAAAGCAGGATCAGTTTCCATCGCTTTTTTATCACCGGCAAGGGCTTTTTTTAGTTTTTCTTCGGAAGCAAATACCGATTGACTGAACATTGCCTCAACATAAGCATCTATATTTCCCTGATAGTCAGCTTCAATGGTTTTGTATAAATCAGGCAGATCGGTTACAGGCACTTTCTCTTTGAAAAGTGCAATCATGGCTTTTGCAACCTTTTTGTCGGTAGCCACATTGTAATCCTTGTAAAAATCGGAAGGATTTGCGGAATAGTTCGATCGGGCACCTCTCCCCTCTTTGTTCTCGTCCGGTTTCGGACTAAAGCGCATTGCGGCGGAAGTCAATTCGATTGAGCCAAGGGCTTCCATGTAATATCTCAGAGTGAACTGTAATTTGGCCCGATCTTCAATCGCCGATTTCACATTTTCCAACGCGTTGCCATATTTTTCAACTCTTGCAGGATCAGCGGTTACCCATTCTGTGAATACTTTTTCTTCTGCAGCTCTTCGTTCGTAAACTTTTAATTTTTCAAAAGTCTCATTCATGCCAATCCATTTCTTCCAGCCATTTGACGATCCTGCATATTTGCTCGCATACATCAACCTGACTTTTGGATCAGCCACCATATCGGTCATTAATATATTCTGACGAATTCCACGTACAAGAATGCTGACTGCATTGGTAATTTCACTGGTCTCCTTCACTTCGTAGGAGGTCATAAAACGATTGGTTCTTCCCGGATAACCAAGGATCATAGCCGGATCGTTCTGTTTAATTCCTTTCAAAGAAATAGTCAGGAATTTTTTTGGCTGATAAGGAACATTGTCCATCGAAAATTCTGCAGGATTATTGTCTTTTCCGGCATAAATACGAAACATACTGAAATCGCCGGTGTGTCGCGGCC
>JAUYEQ010000377.1 GCA_030691295.1 Bacteroidota bacterium | reverse complement strand
TTATTCATTTGTAACCACATTACACAACGTTATACATGGTTACAAATATAATCCAAATTTGAAACGGAATAGTTTACTTTGCAAAAAGAAATTAACAATCTTACTGTTGAAAACTTATTCCGAAAATAATATAATTGTTCCCAGATTTAATGAGGAAAATGGCTTTTATACCACAAAGAAAAGGTCTGAGTTAATGTCAAAAATTAAATCAAAGAACACAAAGCCTGAGATCAAGGTAAGAAAGGCACTTTGGGCTCTTGGGTATCGGTATAGAAAAAATGTAAAAAAACTGCCTGGGTGCCCCGATATTGTATTTGCAAAATTCAGGTTGGTTGTTTTTATTGACGGTGAATTCTGGCACGGTTACAAATGGGAAAGAAAAAAAGCAATGTTAAAAACAAACCGTGACTTCTGGATACCAAAAATTGAGAGGAACATGCAACGTGATTCTCAAAATGACGAATTGCTTTCAGAGAAAGGATGGTATGTGATTCGTATCTGGGAAATGCAGGTAAAAAATAATTTTGAGGATTGTATAAATCGGATTGTCAATTACATTCAAAATTGGGATATTAAAATCTAACTTTCAAGGAACTACTTAGAACTAACGGGTCAGGAGTTCTGGGGTTTCGAAACATTTACAAAATATATCCCGGCATAAATCCTAAAAATGTGTGAATTATGTAAATATTTTCAAAAATTGTGTAAACTCTGATGCATAACATCGCTGTATATTTATAGAAATAAAATATAAGGAAGTCTTTATATAAATCGATGCTTATGAAATCAGTAAATGAAATTCCTGACCAAAACAACGAAGTTGTTGTTACCTTCCTCAATCTTCTGCTGGCTGATGAATACGTGCTATATACAAAAACCAGAACTGCACACTGGAACGTTGATGGTTCAAACTACTTCGAACTGCATGTTTTTCTGGAACACCAATACAATTTACTGGACGTGATTATTGATGATCTGGCAGAACAGATCCGGTCGCTCGGATATTTTGCATTGGGCTCACTCAAAGATTTCCTGAGTGTTGCACAAATGGGCGAAGATAATCGCAACTATGGAAACTCGGCACAAATTCTCGGTTCGCTTTTATACGATCACGAAGCAATTATCAGCATTATTGAACATGAGATACCACCAATTTCAGATAAATTAAAAAGCATGGAAACTGCCGATTTTTTAGCAGGAATATTGGAAAAACAAAAGAAATCGGCCCGACAGATAAAAGCATTTTTATCAAGTCCTGAATTAACTTCTGACAACCATCTTCGGATAGTTTATAACCAATCGGTTAGCCAGCAATTATGAAACAAAATAAAGTTCACTGAACAAAACATCCGAACTAAAAATTATGAGAAAATTTTCAAACAATACCTTGCTCTATGTAGTTGCGATATTGGCTATTGTGGTAGCTTTTTTACTGCTGGGCGGTGGCTCTTTCATGAAAGGAAACAGCTCATTGGGTTTGGGAAACCTGAAATGGATACAGATTTTGATTAGTTTAGCGATCGGATTCGGATTGGGCTTGTTATACTCCCGGAGGAGAAGATGGTGGTAATCCGCAATCTAAAATAATTGAATGACTTTTTATGACATTGGGTAATATTACGAATATTCATTTAAACAATTCATGATTGCAAACTCAAAATCGGCCAACGCCACAAGATGGACTGGAGCCAAACGAAAAATGAGAAAATTCTTTTTTGGCATTGTCCTCCTGATTGTGATTATTTCAGGCCCTTTCATTTACGTGAAGTATTTTTATACT
>JAUYEQ010000373.1 GCA_030691295.1 Bacteroidota bacterium | reverse complement strand
GGTATAAGGATTGTCGGGCATTTTTTCGCTGAAAGATAGAACCGGCGTATTGTCGGCATAGCCAAAAGCTCTGCGGTAGGAATTCACTACACCCGGATTCGACAAATCAATTTGACCGGCGATCCGTGTTCCCTTCAAAATATAACTGCTAATTGCCACCATCGGAAATAATTCAGCCTGTGGATAATAGCTTTGGCGATGAAAACTATTTTCAGGAATAACACCAGAATTTTGTTGATTATCAGTCCAATAAATGTCGGTTGCCGCTTTTATTCCGCTGTTTTGGTAAGTAATTTCATAATTCGAAGTTGTAGTTTTCCAATAATGATCACTACCCGCAATCTCATACCAGGTATCATCAGGAACACCGTTTTTATTGTCATCTTTCATTACTTGAATAATCCCAGGCTCCGACCAGATGGACGTTGCGTTTCCAAAGACAGTAAAGTCAACTCCATAAGGATTATTGGCATCATTTTTTATCCCGGAAGCAAATTTCATTGTAATTGACCCGCCAAAAGCGCCAAGACTCACCAAACCGCGATTATTTCCGATCAGCGAATTGGCAGCACCCGGTGTACCAATAAAATCGGCATTGGTATATTGTCCGGGAGCCGGTAAAAATTCGGATACACCGGAAGCAAACTGCCCCTGGCTTTTTAGAATTACCAACATCAAAATGCAGGTAATGAATAATTTGTGGCTATAAAAAGAGTTAGACATTTCTGCAAAAAACTTGATTTTTGATTGGATTTTGCAGCTTTTCAGGATTGAAAAATGAAAAGGATACGGTTTTTTGCTTTTTCGCCGAAAGCGTCAAAATCCAGGTTCGAACAGGCAGGTCTTCTGACTTATCCCCTTTTTAACACCTTCCCGCTCCGTCATCCGACAAAACAGTGGTTCAATTATTAAAAAGTTTACAGGACTTACAGCAGCGGGAACTGTACAGGAATCATCCTTTTTTTGATGGATTCACCTGTTTCCCTTTTGCATTCCGAAATTCGGAAACCTATTCGCCGACAAATGTACACAAAAGTTCGAAACAGAGGAATTAATCTGGCAAAAGTGGTTATTTTTGCATTGCATTAAATGCATCTGACATCTATGTTTGAAAAACTAATTCATCTGGAAGGAATTGATCCACTGGAATTTTTCGGTGTGAACAATGCAAAAATGAACCTGATTAAATCCTTCTTTCCCAAATTGATTATTGTATATCGGGGCAATGATGTCATCCTTAAAGGCGATGATGAAGAGATTCTCCGATTCGAAAAGAAATTTCACCTGATTTTAGATCATTACAATCAATTCAATGTATTGCCTGATAACATTATCAATCAAGTATTTATGAATGAAGATGGAAGCAATGATTCTTTCGAAGAAGAAAAAGACGCACTTCTTTTCGGCATCAATGGAAAGGCAATAAGGGCAAGGACACCAAACCAAAAGGTGCTGGTTGATGCTTGTAAAACTTCTGATCTCATTTTTGCAATCGGTCCGGCCGGAACAGGAAAAACATACACGGCAATTGCTTTGGCTGTGAGGGCTTTGAAGAATCGTGAGATAAAGCGGATTATCCTTAGCCGGCCTGCTGTCGAAGCGGGAGAACGACTTGGGTTTCTGCCCGGCGACCTGAAAGAAAAAATTGATCCGTATTTACAGCCTTTGTATGATGCGCTATTAGACATGATTCCGGCAAAGAAACTGGAAGAATTTATGAAGGATGGAATCATCCAGATTGCGCCACTGGCATTTATGCGCGGACGGACACTCAGCAACGCATTTGTGATACTCGACGAAGCACAAAACACCACCGTCCTTCAGTTAAAAATGTTCCTCACCCGAATGGGGCTCAATACCAAATTTGTAGTTACCGGCGACGAAACACAAATCGACCTTCCGTTTCACAGCCCTTCAGGATTGATACTTGCAAAAAAAATACTGAAAAACATTCCCAATATTTCATTTGTTCAATTCGAAGTAAAAGACATAGTGCGCCACCGTTTGGTGCGCGATATCGTGATCGCTTACGAAAAACACCATGCACACGAAATTGCTAAAAGAGCCAAGCCTGAAAATCAAGAGAACGACAAGGAACAAAAAAGTTGATTACATTTGAACTATGAAGAATTTAATTGATCACATATCTATTTCAAATTTCAAATCAATCAGGAATTTAAAGTTAGATGGTCTAAGCAGGATTAATCTTTTCATTGGCAAACCCAACGTCGGAAAGTCGAATATCCTGGAGGCTTTTGGGGTATTTAGTTTGCCGTACTTAAAATATAATTCAAGTAAAAAACTGACCAATTTTATTCGCGCCGATTATTTAAATGAACTCTTTTTTAATGGAAACACTGAAAATAAAATTGTAATAAAGAATAACCTCGGAGAATTTGGGCTTTCATACAAATTAGTAGATAATATTTCCCCACTGGATACAAACCTGAAAATTCAGGACGTAAATGCTATCATTTCAATAGAAAAAGACCTAACTGTTACTATTCTTGAAAACGACATCGATAAAAACCCTTTCAAGTATTACAATTTCAAGACGAATCAAAAGCAAAAACGTAATAATCTGTCCAACTTATTACCTCCAGCTGGCACTAATCTGATGGAAATCGTTGAGAATTTGCCAACACTAAAAAAAGACCTGATTCAATTGTTTAATGAATACAATTTGAGCCTGGTTTTTGATCGCGCCAGCTTGGAATTGAAAGTGATGAAAGAGCAG
>JAUYEQ010000360.1 GCA_030691295.1 Bacteroidota bacterium | reverse complement strand
GCGGAACGGCATAGCCAAATTCGAGGTAAAAAATACCCGTTTTCCCAATTCTCCAATTGCGGTCAATTGCCAGGTTAATGGTTCCGGCCGACAGATAATCGACCGTTATTTCCTGCGTTCCGCCTGATTCAAGCTCCATATCCAGTTTTATGCCTTCCAAACCCGGGCTATGTGAATACCCTAAACAATACGACCATCTGCCGGTTTCGCTCTGATCATACTTAATTCCGATGGAACTCTTTAATCCCCAACCACTAAAACCCGCACCGCCGCGCACCGAAAACCTTTCGTACATTTTGAGGGTTCCAGAAACGCCCATGAAACCGGTAAAATTATCGAAACCGGTTCCAACACCCAGGTAAACCTGCGGATATTCTGCTGTTTGATTTTCGGTAATTTCTTGCGCATCTAACTTTGTGAGCAAAAGTAAGCACAGCGAAAACAGAATGATTTTTTTAAAACCGGCTGAATTGTTGAAATGACTGCTTGGTGAGTTTTTGTGGGTTTTCATTTGTCAGATTATTGGTTTTGGTTTTCCAAATGTATAAAATTCAATATTATATGCAATAGATTGTTGTTGTTTTTTTATGATCATTTTTTGCATTTCCGATTTTAGCTACTATTACAAACCACTTCTGGATGGAGATAATGGGATTTCAAAAAATTTGGCTCGACAGCTTCAGTTCAGCCAAACGCGAGGTGTATTTTGACCCAACAGCTTGGGTTCAGACAAACATGAGGTGTAAATAAGGCAAACAGGTTCAGTTCAGACAAACATGAGGTGTAATTTGGTCCAATAGCTTCAGTTCAGGCAAACACGAGGTGTAACTTGTTCCAACGATTGAGCTGAGAAATCCCATAGCCGTCGGATCGTTTGCTATCAGAGAGCGGCAGAGCCGCAGAATATTTGTAGTAAGAAAGCAGACAAAAGCTGGTCAGGTGCAGCGCACTGCAATACTACAAATAATAGGTTCCTATTTCGTTGCACCGCACCTTCTGTGTGTATTGCATCATATATGCTAAATCGTCTACAACTTTTGCGTGAGCGCTTCGCGAATCATGCGCCGGAGTTCAAGTTGCCGGTTCTGAACCTCGCCCCTAGCCGCCGGGCGATAGAATTCGGCATAACGGCATTTGGCCAGCCGGTATTTTAAATCGTTCAGATTTCCGCTGATATCGATCCCAAACTTCAGGGGCAAAGGACTATCGACCACCGAAATATGGTAATCGAAACTCATGTCGAGGTTATGCCTTCCGGCCACCACTCCCTTGTATTTGTCCATCACAATCAGGAACGGGTAAACATCAATTTCCTGTTTAAACACTGTAAATTCGGCAGCCAGACTATCGACCTTATTGAATGTTTGTTTACTGAACTTTAAGGTTTTGGCAATTTCGCTAAATGTCTCTCCATCCATCAAAACCAGGTTCTGTCCTCTTACCGACGCAGCCCCGCGAATAGTCGATTTCTTCGGATTGTAAAGCGAATCGAGGTATGTTTCGGCGGCCATGTGGTATTCGCCCTTGCCGCTAAACGAGCGTAACATGGGCATAATCGAATCCACATCAGGAATTATTTTCAGCAGTTCACCAATCTCCACATCGAACATGTGAAAATCAAACCCCATAAAAAGATGGTTTTTGCGGGGAGTGCGGTACATCGCGGTTAACTTCATTCTGGCAGCAGGAGTGGTAAAATCAAAATCATCCAGCACCATCAGTCCATCTTTTACGCGAAACTGCCCTTTGATATCTTTGGCAACATCCGAACCGTAACTGGCCGAAGCAACATCCACATTCAACTGCAAATCCATTCCTTTCGGAACCATGTACGGTCCGGTTGAAGTTTCATCGGTTTGCGTGGTATCTCCCAGCCCGCTTGTCAGTTGCATCAGTTGCACCAGGTCGGTATTGCTGCTTACAAAATCAAAATTAGCCCGAAGCAGCGAGTCTTTCCTGAAATACGAAATCACATTGCTTAACTTTCCGGAAAGACTAAAATCCGACCGGTCAATTTTCAGTTTACTTTCTTTGATGTTGAAAACTTCCGGCGTAAAATCCATCTGTATGGAAGGAATTTCAAGCGGAAGGCCAAGCGCCGACATAGAAATTACACCTTGATCCACTTTTACAAATCCGTTGGCCTGCCATTGCAGAAAAACATCTTTTTGACTTTGGTCGTTCAGCAAATCAGCGTTCAGTTCAATTTTATTCATGCTGGCCGAATCGGGTCCCATCGCCATTTCAAGGTTCTCTCCTGAGTATTGGATCTTCATTTTCGGCTGAACCTTGTCACTCATATAATAGGCTTTCAGCTTCACATTGTTCATCCTGCCTGTGCCCGATTCCGCAGAAGCCACTAATCGCCCGCTGTCGAAAGTAACATTCACTTCAGGCTCCATAACATTCCCTTTTCGCGGCATCATTTCCAATTGCCCGACAGGTTTTTGAACGGCAAACTGAATGGTGTCCATGCTTGCAGAAACAGAATCGAGCCTGAACGTACAAACCACCTCCGGAATGCGTGTACTGTCCCTGAAATCAGAAGATTCAAATGAAATCAGTCCATTTTCCAGATAGGCTTTGGTTCCATTCTGCATACCTGCAACCAAACTTTTGGTATTTACTTTTGCGCTTACAAACCGCCTGTTTTTTGCTGAAGCCAAAGCATTGGGTAAACTGAAATCAACTTTCGAATCGTCGGTTTGCACCGAAATCGTATCGTAAACCATCCTGAAATCTATCAAACTTACAGAACCGGCCAATTTCATTTTCTCCAGTTGCATTTTTTCGATCTGCAACATCGAGAACCGCGAAGTTACCTGACCCGAAACACGCCCATTCAGTTTGGTTTTCATGTCGGCGGGAATCATGGACGCAAATTCCGACAATTCCAGATCACCTTCGGAAGTCAAATCGCATTGAATGTCAGTAAAAAGCTGCGTAATTTTCCCTTTGGTCTGAATGGTTGATTTCGGTGTTTTGGCGCTGAAACGGTCAATCTGCAAATATGAAATGTCATCATTGGTCAGGTCGGAATAAAAGACCACTTCGCCGTTCATCTGGCTCAACGGAACCGGGAATCCATCGTATTTCATGGTTCCATCCTGAAGGACGATGTGCATGTCCAGCAGCGGCATCTGCGAATCGGAATAGGCACCCTTGATTTTTCCGTCAGACGACACGAAACCATCGGCAACAACTCCCTTCAGGTACGATTGATACGACGGCGGAACGAGAGCAAGCATTTCCGCCAAGGGCAGTAATTTGCTTTTGTAATTTATATCGGTAATAATCAGCCCGGTAACCGCATCGTTCTGAACCGTACCCTAAAATGCAAGGCCCATGTTATTGACCGACACCTCACTTTTGCCGAATACCACCATCTGTTTCGATAAAACTACACGGGCAGGTGTTTGGATCGTTACCGATGCATTCCGGAGGTAATTCTCTCCGTCATAAGTCAGCGACAGTTTTCCTTTGCTCACGTTCATCTTCGTGTCGATCGTGTCCGAAATCATTTTTCCTGAAAATTGGGCAGTCAGATCGCGAACTTCAGCCTGAAGTTTCAACGATTGATCGACGTACGAAAGCTGGATGTTTTCCAATTCAACGTTCTCAATATTGATAAAGCGAAAAGCCATTTCAGATTCTTCCTTAACAGCGATAGTATCTGCCCTGAGAATATCAAAATTGGTGCGCCCCAAACTATCGGTAAACGCGTTTAAATCACCATCTCTCAATTGAAGTTCAGTAAACACCAACTCATTGCGTTTCCACCATGCAGCCAAATCGACAATACCTACAAACTGACCGGCTTGAACCAAAGTATCAGACGGCGCATCAGGGAGGTGATTGATCAGGGCAAAATGGTTCACTTTTAATCCGAACCGCGGGAAAGTGCTGAAAAAAGTTAGTTCCACTTCGCCAATCTGCGATTCGCAGGTAATGTAACTGGCCGCCTGCGTGCGAACGATGGGCGTAATTTTGGATGGCGTAAACACGAACCACACAGCGATTCCGGCAACCAAAACCACAACAAATACGATCATTGCAAACGAGATTGCCATCCATTTTATAACCTTTCGCATTCTTTATAGTTTTGTGAACGAGAATGTTTTTCCGAAATTGTCTTTGTACTTCAGCGAAGTGGCTGTAAGCTCAGTTACCGTATAAACTTTGGGCACATTTCCTCCCACTTCCATAATGTGAATATGGGTTAATTCAGCCTGAACCAATGACCATGTAAATGTCTGAGCTTCTGCTTCAGTTACATCATCGCTGGTATCCCAGGTTGCGCCGGAGTAATTGCTTGCATATTTATAGAATACAGTACCCGATTGCCATTTCCCAATCAAAAACGACTTCTGAAATGAAGCTTCTTCTTCCTCGCAGGAATTAAAAAGGAGTGAAAACGACACACACACCATCAGGCAAACAATTAACTTTTTCATAAACGATATTTTAGCAATGTTTTACTGCGCCAACAAAAATTGCTTAAAATCAGCAAATTCAGTACTGATTTCGATCGAAAGTTTTTCACCTTTCATAAACTCGGCCAATTTTTCAGGAAGTATAACAGTTCCTTTACCCAAAACACTTTCAACAGTTTCGGTGAATTTGGCCGGATGTGCCGTTTCGAGAAAAACGCCCACTTCACCAGGTTTTAAATTTTCTTTCAATGCGCGATATCCAATGGCGCCATGCGGATCGAGCATATAATTTTCATCCACAAAAACCTGCTTCATGGTTTCGCGAATTTCCTTATCCGAATATCTGTAGCCAACCATATCGCCTGAAATTGATTTATGTGAATGTCCGTATAATTCCAGAATTCGGGCAAAGTTGCTCGGATCGCCCACATCCATTGCGTTGGCAATGGTAGCAACCGATGCACGGGGTTGGTACTCGCCGGTTTGAAGGTAATTGTAAACAATGTCGTTGTCGTTATTGGCAGCAATAAACCGCTTCACGGGGAGCCCCATGAATTTGGCAAACAGCCCGGCTGTAAGGTTTCCAAAATTTCCGCTGGGAACCGAAAAAACCACATCGCCTGTTATTCCAGCCTCCTGCAGACGGGCATAAGCATTGAAATAATAGAAAGCCTGAGGCAGGAACCGCGCCACATTGATAGAATTTGCCGAAGTCAAAACCATTGCTTTGTTCAATTCTTTATCAAGAAATGCCGATTTTACAAGTCGCTGGCAATCGTCAAAAGTCCCGTCAACTTCGAGTGCTGTTATATTATTACCAAGTGTGGTAAATTGTTTTTCCTGAATGTCGCTCACCAGTCCTTTGGGGTAAAGCACATAAACTTTTATTCCGGGAACCTGAAAAAAACCGTTGGCAACAGCACTACCGGTATCTCCTGAAGTGGCCACCAAAACGTTGACTTCTTTTTCAAATCCACGAAGAAAATAACCCAGCATCCGAGCCATGAACCGACCGCCAACATCTTTAAAAGCCATCGTTGGTCCGTGAAACAGTTCGAGCGAATAGATAGAATCGGTTACCTGAACCAATGGACAATCAAAATTAAGCGTATCATAAACAATGTCTTTCAAAATTTTCTCCGGAATATCTTCCCCGAAGAATTTTTTAGCCACTTCGAAAGATATCTCCTGAAAACTCTTTAAATACAGGCGTTCAAAAAATTTAGGATCAATTTCTTCAATCTGCATGGGCATAAACAATCCGTTATCGGCAGCCAAACCTTTGATAACGGCTTCCATTAGTGAGACTTCAGGAACGGTGTGATTGGTACTAAAGTATTTCATTTTAATAGCCCCCTTCTTATTCCCCCAAGGGGGAAAGATTAACAGCCTGGGTTGGGCATTTTATTTATTAATTAAAAGTTCTCAATTCAAAAATGAATATGCTGAAATACAGCAAATCACCAAATTCCCCCCTTGGGGGATTAAAGGGAGCCTCCCAAAAGAGTTTTCATAAACTGATCGCCTTTCAATATTCCGTAAGAACCTTTGGCGACCTCAAATTCATCGTAAAACTGTGCATTATCAGGTGTTTCTCCCGGCCGGTATATGATAAAAGGAACCGCATCGCGTGTGTGAATTTTTGTTGCGCAGGGCGTTGGGTGATCTGGCAATACCGCAATGGTAACCGGCTCGTCCATCTTATCGGTTTCTTCCACCAGAAACTTTACAATACGCGAATCAAGGTAACTGATGGTTTTGGTTTTCAATTCCACATCGCCCTCATGACCGGCTTCGTCACTTGCTTCTACATGCAGATAAACAAAATCATGGTCTTTCAGTGCATCAATTGTTGCCTGCGCCTTTCCTTCGTAATTGGTATCGTAAAGTCCGGT
>JAUYEQ010000207.1 GCA_030691295.1 Bacteroidota bacterium | reverse complement strand
CACTGTAACAGCGCCCCTGACTTCAGAAGTTGCTTCATAAATCACCTGTACAAGGCGTTTTCCACGTGCGTTTTCGTTTTCGGGCATTTCGAGATGGCGGATGATATTTTCCACATCCACAATTCCAATATCGACCATTACGCCAATGGCAATGGCAATTCCTGAAAGGGCGACAATGTTGGCATCAACGCCCATCCATTTCATCGCGATGAAGGTCATCAACACACCAACCGGCAGTAGAAACGAAACGATGAGGGAGGCACGGAGATTAAAAATCAGTACAATAATGACAATGATGGAGATGAGAATTTCGTGCGACAATGCCGATTCCAGTGTTCCGATTGTTTCCTGAATCAAGCCGGTGCGGTCGTAAAAAGGAACAATGGTAACCTTCGAAACAGTGCCATCGGCAAGGGTTTTCGATGGAAGCCCGGTTTCAATTTCGGCGATTTTCTTTTTGACATTGTTGATTACCTCCAACGGATTTGAACCATAACGGGCAACAACCACTGCACCAACGGCTTCAACTCCATCCTTGTCCAAACCACCGCGACGGGGGGCTGGGCCAAAAGTGACTTTTGCCACATCGCGAATCCGAACCGGCACATTGTTGCGAACGGTGATTACTGCTTCATTCAGATCGTCCAGACTTTTTACATAGCCCAAACCCCGGATCACATATTCAACTTTGTTTAGTTCGATGGTCTCGGCGCCAATGTCCAGATTGCTTTTGCTCACTGCCTGCATCACATCCATTACCGAAACGCCAAACGCTTTCAGTGCGTTGGGATCAACATCAACTTGGTATTCTTTCACATAACCACCAATGCTGGCGACTTCTGAAACTCCGCTAGCCGATGAAAGTGAATATTTTACGTAAAAGTCCTGAATAGTGCGCAGCTCCTGCGGATCCCAACCACCTGTGGGTTTGCCCGTTGCGGGGTCGCGGGCTTCGAGCGTGTACCAGTATATTTGCCCTAACGCGGTGGCATCTGGCCCAAGGGCGGGTTGTACTCCTGCGGGTAATGTACCTGACGGCAGAGAATTGAGTTTTTCAAGGATCCGCGAACGGCTCCAGTAAAACTCCACATCATCGTCAAAAATCAAATAGATGAACGACATGCCAAACATGGAGGTACTGCGGATGGTTTTTACTCCCGGAATACCAAGCAAGGAACTGCTGAGCGGGTAAGTTATCTGGTCTTCAATGTCTTTTGGCGAACGTCCCATCCATTCGGTGGCAACAATCTGCTGGTTGTCGCCAATATCAGGAATGGCATCCACCGGAATCGGATCGCGGGGCAATGCACCCGTATGCCAGTTAAAGGGGGCATTTACGGTTCCGAGTAAGATGAAAACGACCAATAGCATCATCGAAATCATCCGGTGTTCCAGAAAGTATTTTAGAATTCGATTTAACATGATTTTCTTTTAATATTTATAAAATTTTTATTTAATGGATCCTCTATAAGTGCGATCCAGTCTGTTCTGACACTACAAGGAAGATATCCCATGAAGTTCAAACTTCCATACGTTTGACTACTCTGGGCACCTTAATTATTCGTTGG
>JAUYEQ010000329.1 GCA_030691295.1 Bacteroidota bacterium | reverse complement strand
TGCCGCTACCGCCTTGAACTTTTGATCAGGGATGTAGAAGATCCTTTGGTCTTCGGGTGTTGGAGTCCAGCCAAAAAGGAAGTTGGCATGACCCCAACCGTAGAGCGTCCCATCCTCGTGAAGGGCAAGCGAGTATAGGGTTCTCGCATCGACCGCTATAAACGGGCTTCCTTTAGGTGCGTTGAGGAGACCCGTTAGAAACCCGTTTGGAGAGAAATAGCTATCACTACCCCAAGTTTTGAGCGTTCCGTCATCAGCGATAGCAACTGCATGTACAACCGCGACGGCAACGGCATGATAGTAACCCGAGGGAACGTTTGTCACAACGTCGTTCCTTCCAAAGGCCGCGAGGGTTTGGTTCTGGCGAATTAGTACGGCGTCATCCCTGCCAATCGTGATTGCTTGAAATTTCTCAGAAGCGAGCGCCTCTGGGATGGGCGGAGGCCCGATCGGACCGGCTCCCCATAGGACGGGTGTTTTGTCCCAGCGGAGCGCCAAGCCATTGATACTGCCGCCCGAAACGACTTTGAATTTTCCCGCAGGGGCATTCGATATTTGGCCCCAAGTGTCGTCTCCCCAAACCATGAGGGTCTGAGGCTGAACAGCAGCTTTCAAACTCATGGCTTCACCGTCTATGGTTGTTAATGATTGATCACTATTAATTGTTGAAATCTCATCTGAACATCCTGAAAAATAAATCAATATAAGAATGAAAGTCATTAATAGCAGGTTATTATATGCTTTTGAGAAAATGTAAGTTAACATGGGCCTGATCCTCCCTCTTTCAATTTTTAATTTTTTTTTCATAACAGTGTTATTTAAGATTAATACTTATATAAAATTAAAGCATCTTTATATCCGTTATTTTAACAGATGCCAAACGCGCTTTTTTAGTGGACGAAAGGTTAATTTGTGTCGATGAATGAAATTATCGCTGACAAATATGTATTGCCGCAAATACGTTTAGACTTATATGGCATTATGGATCGAGTCTTTAATGAAGGAGTATCGGCACATTCTGTACTGATGAATTGCTTTCTGAAATAAATATGGGAAGAATATGGTGAGTCTAAAACGACAAAAAGCCAATACAAAATAAATTTGCATTGACTTTTGTTGTTTTGTCGGGGTGGCCGGATTTGAACCGACGACCTCGTCGTCCCGAACGACGCACGCTACCAAGCTGCGCTACACCCCGATTAATAAAATTCAAAATTTTCTGCTGAGAACTTAATAATTGAATGAAAGTATTAATCTTCAATTGAAATGTAAATCTAAAATATTCTGAATTAATTATGATGCTTTTTTAAAGAATTTATCATGGTCAGATATAATTTTTTTGTAGAATTTTAGCAGCCATAAATAGAAGAAGCCGTTTCAAATTCACTTTGAAACGGCTCTCCTAATCCACACAATCAATCCACACTAAAAAAACCAATCAACACCTAATCGCGCAAAATGATTTGCACTTATCAACCTTAACCAATCTAATTCCATCTACAAATCAAATAACTCTCATTAACCTTCCAACATACTCAAATTCACCCCAATTCTGTGTGGGTTTATTGTTTCATATACAATTATTTAAACGTATATTTTAACGAAAGGTTTGGATAATTCCGGTTAAAATAATACTTGTGGCCATTTTCTACTCATCATTTTTCAGACTTAACCGGGTTCCCCTCGCCATGGAAATGAGAAATGGATTGGTAATCAGAA
The DNA here is from genome assembly GCA_030691295.1 of Bacteroidota bacterium. Taxonomy (GTDB): domain Bacteria; phylum Bacteroidota; class Bacteroidia; order Bacteroidales; family Prolixibacteraceae; genus Aquipluma. The sequence continues at coordinate 2,003 of JAUYEQ010000329.1, read as the reverse complement.
CCTGACTGACACCGTTTTTCATGGCGCTGAAACCATTATCAAGTTTCGGAATCATTCCTTCACTGATTACTCCAGTTCTTTGAAGTTCCTTAAAACGATCGTAATTCAGCTCTGAAATTACAGAATTTTCATCGTCCGGATTCAATAAAACTCCCTTTTTATCGAAACAATAAAACAGGTTGACGGAATAGTAATTTGACAATTCAATTGCCAGATCAGCGGCAATGGTATCCGCATTGGTATTGAGCAATTGCCCTTTGCCATCATGAGTGATCGGGGCCATCACCGGAACTACTTCCTCATTCAGCAACATCCTCAATTCAGAAGTATTTACTCCCATAATGTCGCCCACATAACCGTAATCGATGGTTTTAACAGGCCGCTTGACTGCACGGATCACATTCAAATCGGCACCAGTAAGGCCAATGGCATTGCACCCTTTTGCCTGCAATCCGGCAACAATATTTTTATTCACCAACCCGGCATACACCATTGTTACCACTTCAAGTGTAGCGGCATCTGTTATGCGGCGCCCTTCAACCATTTGGGTTTCAATTCCAAGCTTCTCGGCTAAATTGGTCGCCAGTAACCCTCCACCGTGTACCAGAATTCTTTTTCCACGAATCTGCGAGAATTGGGCAAGCAATTGTTCAAGTGTATCTTTATCTTCAACTACCTTACCGCCAACTTTAACAATGGTTAATCTTTCCATAATAAGTGCCTAAAATTTATAAGTGCCTGAAATGCCTAGAGTTCGCAGTGCCTAAAGTTGTTTAAACTCCGAACTTCAGGCACTTTAGTTCACTCCGAACTATTTAATATCGTCCAAAATCATTTTTAACACGGCCTGAGCGGAATACAATCGGTTTTCAGCTTCCTGAATAACGATTGAATTCGGGCCATCGATCACTTCGTCGGTAACAATCATATTGCGGCGAACCGGCAGACAATGCATGAATTTCGCATTGTTGGTTATACCCATCTGACGTTCAGAAACTGTCCACGAGCGGTCTTTCGACAGAATTTTTCCGTAGTCGGTATAAGAAGCCCAATTCTTTGCATAAATGAAATCTGCGCCTTCAAAAGCTTTCATCTGGTCGTATTCCGGTTTCAGGTCACCCATAAATTCAGGCGCCAGTTCATACCCTTCCGGATGGGTAACCACCAATTCGTAATCAGTTTCACGCATCCATTCTACAAATGAGTTGGGTACAGCCTGAGGCAATGCACGTGGGTGCGGAGCCCAGCTCAAAACCACTTTCGGGCGTTCTTTGGTTTTAAATTCTTCGATGGTCAACTGATCTGCAAATGATTGCAGTGGATGACGGGTTGCAGCTTCCATGCTAACCACCGGAACTCCCGAATAATCAACAAATTGCTGAATAATTTTTTCTTCATAATCGTCTGCCCTGCTTTCAAATTTAGCGAACGAACGAACTCCGATAATGTCGCAATAGCGGCCAATTACCGGAACGGCTTCGCGGATATGTTCGGGTTTGTCGCCATCCATGATCACGCCCAATTCGGTTTCGAGTTTCCAACCACCTTCGTTGATATCGAAAACAATGACGTTCATGCCCAGATTTAATCCGGCTTTTTGAGTGCTTAAACGGGTACGCAGGCTCGAATTGAAGAATACCAGCAACAAGGTTTTGTTTTTGCCCAGATCCTGGTATTTATAGGGTGATTTTTTAAGTTCGAAAGCAAGTTTTAAAGCTTCGTCCAGATTTTCGAGATCATGAACTGATGTAAAATGTCTCATTTTATTTTATTTATCTTCTGAAGGTATTATTAAACAGAGTGTTACATGAATATGTATATTCGCATAAAGATATTGCAATTTTCAATTCTGAAAAGGATTTTTGTGTGTTTATTATTTTTTACCACAAAGAAACACAGAGTTGATGGAAGCAAATAATCCGTTCCTTGCCAACTTTAGGCACTCCGAACTCAAGCACACTTTAGGCACTTTTTTTATTTTGGCCTGATCTGTCCATCACCTT
>JAUYEQ010000320.1 GCA_030691295.1 Bacteroidota bacterium | reverse complement strand
CCTGAAACTTTTCCTGATGAATTTGGAGATGTCTGGCGTGTTTGGGCGCCTCAAACCATTTACGATGATGCGACTGGCAAATACATGGTTTACTTTTCGATGAAGCAGGGAAAAGATCCGGACAAGATTTATTATGCCTATGCAAATGCTGCTTTTACAGGTTTGGAAGCCGCGCCAAAACAGCTTTATTTCCCGCCTGAAGAAAGCAAGACCCGCGCCTGCATTGATGGCGACATTATCTTCTCAAATGGCAAATATCATTTGTTTCACAAAGCTGAAGATGGCGATCCGGGAATCAAACTGGCCATTTCCGAAAACCTGACTGAAGGCTATAAGCTGGTTAGCGACAATCGGGTGGACAAGGAAACCAACCCAGTGGAGGGAAGCGGAATCTTCAAGCTAAACAATTCGAACGACTACATCCTGATGTACGATGTTTATACCAGTGGCCGATATCAGTTTACAAAAAGCAGCGATCTGCTGAATTTCACCGTAATCGATCAGGAAATTTCGATGAACTTTCACCCGAGGCATGGAACCGTATTGCCAATTACTGCGGAAGAATTGAAAAGTTTGCTTGCAGAATGGAGTGGTTTTGATGATTTACTGGTAGATGCGACTTCTGTTTCCCTGAAAAAAAACAATGTCTATTTTAAAAATCTTGATTAATCCATTTAACTGCCTGTAAAAACCGGAACTGATTTGACACAGTTTGACCCGGAGTTTAAAGCTTTCCCCGGAATCACTTTTATTCCTGAAGGACCACAGGATTTCTCGAAAGGTCCGGTGGATTATACTTTTACCATCGAAGATAAAGGCAGTCAGACTTACACGGTTTCTGTTTCAGAAGACCACAACCCGGTGCTGGAAGGTTATTATGCCGATCCCGACATCCTGTATGCTGAAAAAACCGGTAAATACTACCTCTACCCTACCAGCGACGGATTCAATAACTGGTCGGGAACTTATTTTAAGGTTTTTTCTTCGGACAATCTGGTGGATTGGAACGATGAAGGCGTAATGCTCGACCTGAAAAAAGATGTCAGCTGGGCCGACCGCAATGCCTGGGCACCGTGTATTGTTGAGAAGAAAATAAACGGTGAATTCAAGTATTTCTACTATTTCACCGCGGCGCAGAAAATTGGGGTTGCTGTGGCCGACAACCCAACCGGACCGTTTGTTGACAGTGGCAAAGCTTTGATCGATTTTAAAACCCTGAACGTCAATCGCGGGCAGGAAATTGATCCCGATGTGTTTACCGATCCGATTTCGGGCAAAAGTTACCTTTACTGGGGAAATGGCTATATGGCTGCTGCCGAGTTGAACAGCGACATGATCACGATCAATTTCAGTACAATTAAACAGATGAACATAGACGATACCTACCGTGAAGGAGCTTACGTGATTTACAGGAACGGGACTTATTATTTCATGTGGTCGGAAGACGATACCCGAAGTCCAAACTATAAAGTCCGTTATGCTACCGCCAAATCGCCGCTTGGGAAACTTGAAATTCCGGAGCAGAATATTGTCATTCAGCAAAATCCGGAGCAGGAAATATACGCCACTGGGCACAATTCTGTCGTTCAGGTTCCGGGGAAAGATGAATGGTATTTGGTTTATCACCGTTTCACCCGCCCCAAAGGCATTGGGATGGGAAGCGCTGGCGGCTTTCACCGCGAAGTTTGCATCGACAAAATGGAGTTCAATGCCGATGGTTCCATCAAACAGGTAATACCAACACTTCAGGGAATAAATTAAAATCGAAGGAATAGCTTATCTTCGGAAAAAATTCAGATTCTTCCGATGAGCAAAGAAAAGATCAAAAACCTGATAGCAACATTGGTCGTGCCGCGAATAATTTGCCACGACCGGTGTTGCTTAACTTTTATATAAATCCCATTTTCTTTGTACTTGGTAATTATCGAAAATTTTATCAGAGCTGACAATAACTATATTCTCACTTAACGCCTGAGAAATAATAATCCTGTCAAATGGGTCTCGATGAAAATATTTTAGAATCCTCATTTCATATACTCTTTAAAATCATCCAAAGGTTCATTAAAATCAGGACTCATTTGAAAAGTACCTTTCATACAGCCAGCTTTAGGATGAATTTTAGATCCGAGGGGCTTGTGTTTTTGAATCAGAAACTCCATATAATCTAATATT
>JAUYEQ010000317.1 GCA_030691295.1 Bacteroidota bacterium | reverse complement strand
TATGCGCCGCTTGGAACTTTGTTTCTGGAATTCAAACATGATGGTGAGCCGCTGAATTATTACCGTGAACTAAACATTTCAGAAGCAATTTCGAGAGTCAGTTACGAAGTAACCGGAGTTAAATTTACCCGCGAATATTTTATTTCGTATCCCGATCAGGTAATGGTAATCAAACTAACCAGCAGCAAACCAGGCGCTTTAAACTTTGGGGTTAAATTTGAAAGTCAGTTAAAGAATACGGTTGTTATCTCCGACAATGTTCTGAAAGCAAAAGGTCAGGCGCCTGTTCATGCCGAACCAAGTTATCGTGGCAACAAGCCTAATGCCGTGGTTTTTGAAGAAAATGGCGGAACCCGTTTTTCGACACAAGTCCGAATAAAAAATACGGATGGAAATCTTACCGGCAACGATCAATCTGTTGGACTTTCAGGAGGAACAGAAGCCCTGGTTTTTATTTCGATAGCTACCAGTTTTAACGGGTTCGATAAAAATCCGGTAACAAACGGGTTAAATGCTGAGTTGATTGCCGGAACTCAGTTGAAAAAGGCATTCCCGAAATCATTAGAAAAACTCAGAAATTCACATCTGGCCGATTTTCAGAAATATTTTAGCCGTGTCAGCCTGAGCCTTGGCAAAACGGACGCTCCCGATTTACCCACCGATGAGCAGTTGAGGCGATATGCAGAAGGTAAGGAAGACAAGAACCTGGAAGTGCTCTATTTTCAGTTTGGCCGTTATTTGCTGATCAGCAGCTCGCGTACTCCGGGCGTTCCTGCCAATTTGCAGGGAATCTGGAACCCGCACTTGCGTCCGCCATGGAGCAGCAATTACACCACCAACATCAATGCGGAAGAAAATTACTGGCTGGCCGAAAATACCAATTTGTCGGAAATGCACCGGCCACTGCTTACTTTTATAAAAAATCTGGAAACAACCGGAAAAGTGACCGCCAAAACTTTTTATGGTGTGAATGGCTGGGCAGCTTGTCATAATTCGGATATTTGGGCAATGAGCAATCCGGTTGGCGAATTTGGTGAAGGCGATCCGGTATGGGCGAATTGGAACATGGGCGGAACGTGGCTGAGCACTCATTTGTGGGAACATTACCAATTTACACGCGACAAAAAATTCCTGAAGGATGAGGCTTATGAACTCATGAAAGGAGCTGCATTGTTTTGTCTGGAATGGATGGTGGAAGACAAAAACGGCAAACTGATTACCTCGCCTTCCACTTCACCTGAAAATAAATACCTGACTCCCGAAGGCTATGCCGGTGCAACTTTGTATGGCGCAACAGCTGATCTGGCAATGATTCGCGAATGTTTTCAACAAACGGTTGAGGCTTCGAAAGTATTGAATCTGGATGCTGATTTCAGGAATAAACTGGAAGTGGCTTTGGCGAAACTTTATCCGTATCAGATCGGTAAAAAAGGCAATCTTCAGGAATGGTATTACGATTGGGAAGATCAGGATCCGCAGCATCGGCATCAGTCTCATTTGTTCGGACTTTTCCCCGGAAATCATATTACACCTGCAACTACTCCTGAACTGGCCAATGCCTGCCGGGAAACACTTGAAATAAAAGGCGATGAAACAACAGGTTGGTCGAAAGGCTGGCGGATCAACCTTTGGGCAAGGCTTTGGGACGGAAATCGCGCCTATAAAATGTACCGCGAATTGCTGAAATATGTCGAACCCGATGGCGTTAAAACCGATTACGCAAGGGGAGGAGGAACCTATCCCAACTTGTTCGATGCCCATCCGCCATTTCAGATTGATGGTAATTTTGGCGGGGCTGCTGCTGTTGCCGAGATGCTGTTACAGTCAACTGAAAACGAAATCCGTTTGCTTCCTGCATTGCCAGACGCATGGGAGAGTGGCTCAGTAAAAGGAATTTGTGCCCGTGGTGGTTTCGAAGTTGCGATGGAATGGAACAACAAGACCATTAAAAAACTGAGTATTTACGCCAGAAAATCAGGCAAAACAAAACTTTATTACGGTAACGAACAAAAGGACATTTCCCTGAAAAAAGGACAGACTTTGGAATTGAGTTGGTAATAAAAAATAAAAACCCGGAAAAATTTTTTCCGGGTTTTCTTTTTCACTTTTCTTTCCTGAATTATTCAAATCTGGCGGCAAATCCACCGGCTGGCAACATTTTAACCGGCAGTTTATCCCCTTTCTTTACTGAAATTTCATTATTAGCAAACGACTTATTGTCAGCCCCATCGGTAATTAATTTAACCTGATAGGTTTTTCCTTCGGTCAGAAAATCAAGTGACAGGTTCATCTCTTTATCAATCTGTTCGCCATTGATGCCACCCATGAACCATTTTTCTCCTGAACGACGTGCCATTACAACATCTTTTCCCGGATAGCCATCCACCAATTTAGTTTCGTCCCAAACGGTAGGCAATTGTTTGGTGAAATTCTGTACAAAATCGGGCATTGCTTTGTAAACATTTGGAAAATCTACCAAATGAACCACTCCTGATTCAAAAACAATGGTCAGCGCCAGTTCATTGGCAGAGGATGTGAGGTGAGGGTATTTTTTATCGGATAAACCAAAAGGAGTGTAATCCATCGAACCTACGGCATTCCGCGTAAAAGGCTGAATGGTATTGTGCCATACAGTTGTTTCAGGATAGGTTTCACGGAACATGTAGCATTCCTCGCCAACAATAGATTCCATACTTACAAGATTTGGCCAGGTACGCTGCCATCCGCGTGGCAAAGTACAACCATGAAAATTCACCATCACCTGATTGTCGGCTGCATCTTTCAAAATGCCAAGATATTGCTGAATGATGTGCTGTTTGTCGCTCTGGAAAAAATCAACTTTCACACCTTTCACACCCATTTTATGCAGTTTTTCGAATTCAGCTTTTCTGATATCAGCATCAAGCATGAGATCTCGCGGAGCTTCGGTTACCGTATTGTGCGGGCCGCCCGAATTGTACCACAACCAGATTCCGACATTCTTTTTCGTAGCATATTCAATCAATTGATCAATATTTCCGCCACCTTCCATCATGTTCCAGTTGGCATCGACCAGAAAATAGGGAATTCCCCATTCCGAAGCAAAATCGATAAAAGCGACCATGCTTTTGTAGTTTTTCGGACTGTCAGGATCGGCCCACCAGCTCCACGATGCAAGTCCCGGTTTAATCCAGCTGATATCTGAAATTTCTGAAGGTTTGCTTAAACCGGTAATCATAGTAGTTTCAGCAATGGTTGCTAACTTTTCGCCAACAACAATTACCCGCCATGGAGTTTCCCAGGGCAATGAGTTCGATGTTGGGTTGGCGCTGCCAATTCCCATTGCCTCTTTTTCGCCTGGATACTTTACTGTATATAGACCTCCGGTTGCATTCCCATCCAGTCGCGATGCGCAATAAGTACCATCCAGCCCTGCTTCTGTAAGTAAAATCCATGTATTTTTTGTTTCGAACAGGCTGGCGAAACACCATCCTTCCGATTCAGGCGAAGTTTCGCCGATACCGGAGCCATTCGTATAATTGCGCTCATATCCGGGACTGTATTTTGTTATGCTGTCGTATGGTTGAATCCATGCTTTTCCATCTTCAGGAATTTTGAATCCGGTTAATTCTTTTGTGATTTCAAAGTTTCCGGCGCTTGTTTCGGGAAACCGGTATTTAAATGCTACTCCATCATTGTAGGCACGGAGAATTAATTCGATTTTTGCCTTTTGATCATTTTTAAAAGTTACGGTTAGTTCGTTTGCATTGTTATTGCATTCCAATTGTTTCCCGGTAACCAATGTGTATTTTTCATCGATTAATTTTTGATTTCCGACTGAAACAAACGATAAATTACTACTGAATTGTGCATCATTTCGTTCAATTCCAATGGGAGATTCTTCAATAATTACAGATTCAGACAAAAGTACCTGATAGTATATCTGACTTTCTTTTTCATAAAGTTTAAAAGAAATTTTCTGATCAGGCGATGCAACTTTCCATTCTTTGGGCTTCGAGCAACCGGAAAAAACGACGGCCAAGGCCAGTAAAAATAAATTGAAAGGGGTTTTGGTTCTCATATTATTTTGATTTTGGTTATATAAATTTCGGATAAATGTACTGAAAAATACTTTCGTCAGATAATTTTTCGATTCTAACAACACAGTGGATTTATTTAGAATGAGGATTAATCAGGTATTTTGTTTTTGAAAAGAAGTGTTTTCTCAGGGTTGATGTAAAAATAAAAAGCCTGAATATCATTGATATTCAGGCTTTTACTTTTGCGGAGAGAGAGGGATTCGAACCCCCGGACCGCTCACAAGGTCAACGGTTTTCAAGTCCGCCGCGTTCGACCACTCTGCCATCTCTCCAAACGCGGTGGCAAAAGTAGAAAATATTTTTAAACCGCAATAGATATTTCAGGAAATCGGTCAGAAATATTTTTAAAAAAAAATCTTCAGAAGGGTTGTTTTTTTGAATCTTATTTATGAATTTAGTATCTCAATTAAGTGAACCTTTTGAAAGCATTGATTTTATTAATGTTTTCATTTTTTTGAATGGTATTTTTAATGGTTTTAATAAACTATTTTTGTATTTCACATATTTTTTTAACCTTAAACATGTTTTCTTATGAACAAAGCACAATTAATCGATGCAATTGCTGAAAAAGCTGGTTTGACCAAAGCCGATGCAAAAAAATCACTGGATGCTTTTGTAGAAGCTACTACTGATGCCCTTAAAAATGGCGATCGTGTTGCTCTTATCGGATTCGGATCTTTTTCTGTTGCGTCACGTAGCGCAAGAACCGGAAGAAACCCTCAATCAGGTGCAACAATTACAATTCCGGAAAAGAATGTTGTAAAATTTAAACCAGGTGCTGAATTGGCTGATACTGTATAGTATTTTTCCTGAAAAAAAATTACAAAAGAGCTGCATTAATTTTATGCGGCTCTTTTTTTTTACCTTTGCCCCTGCCAAAATAAATAAAATGGATGCCAAATTGATACAGTATCTTTCAGAATTTGTTACTTCTGAAAGACTTGCCTTGTTTAATAAAATTCTTTCGGACCGGACCAATTATCTTACTGTAGTTCTCGAAGATCTTTACCAGACTCAAAATGCCAGCGCTGTTGTTCGTACTTCCGAATGTTTCGGTATTCAAAATATCCATGTTATCGAAAACACACACGTTTTTCAAGCCAACAAGGATGTAGTTAGAGGTTCAACCAATTGGGTAACTGTTAACCGTTACAACCGCACAAAAATGAATACTCCTGAAGCATTGCAGAAACTGCGACAGGAAGGTTACCGGATCGTTGTTGCTACCCCGCATGAACACGATGTTGATTTGGAGGAATTTGATCTGGAAAAGGGAAAGGCAGCCATCGTTTTTGGTTGCGAAAGACCCGGCCTGACTGAATGGGCGAAAAAAGAAGCTGATGAATTCATGAAAATTCCGATGGTGGGTTTTACTGAAAGCTTAAACGTTTCTGTTGCTGTTTCAGTGGTATTGCACCATTTAACCCATCAACTAAGGAAAAAATCAACCATCGACTGGCAACTTACCGAAATTGAAAAGCAAAAAGTAATGCTCGATTGGCTACGCGTATCGCTAAAACGGGTTGATTTATTAGAGAAAAAATTTGAAGAACTGAATAAATAACTGCAACATGGAAGTTTTTGCTGAGAAATTTGCTGACCTGAAGATATTGAGATTTGCCGTGCCCGGATTCGAAGCGCTTGACCTGAGCAGGAAATTTTACATCTATCATCTTTCGCAGGCAGCTCTTTGCGGGCGCGATATTTTGTGGGATCAAAATAACCTTTTCAATTTGAGAATTCGGGCAGTACTCGAGACGATCCGAAGAACATTCAAAGGAAACCGCGAAACTGATCAGTTTAAATCTTTCGAAGTTTATCTGAAACGGGTCTGGTTTTCAAATGGCATCCACCACCATTATTCTACCGAAAAAATACCTGCAGGTTTTCCTGAAACTTACTTTACAGAAATGGTTGCACATTCTGATTGGTCTGGGTTTAAAGTAAATTCAGGACAAAGCTTTGACACGTTTATTGCTGAAATTCAGGACGTGATTTTTAATCCTGAAAAAGAATCAAAACGGGTTAATCTTGATCCTGATAAAGACCTGATAACATCTTCCAGCAATAATTATTACCAGAATGTAACCCAACGCGAAGCTGAAGATTTTTATGCTGAACTTAAAGCCTCGGCTGGAACTAAGCCGGTTTCGTTTGGATTGAACTCAACGCTGGTAAAAGAAGATGGCCGTTTGGCAGAACATGTTTGGAAGCTTGACGGCAAATCTGGAAAAGCAATTGAACGGATTGTGTTTTGGTTGGGAAAAGCCGCGAATTATGCAGAAAACGACCTTCAGAAAAAATACATCGGACATTTAATTGAATATTACACCACCGGCGATCTGGCCTTGTTCGATCAATACAGCATTGACTGGGTGAAGGAACTGGAAGGAGATGTCGATTTTGTAAACGGTTTTATTGAAGTTTACGGCGATCCGTTGGGAATTAAAGGAAGCTGGGAATCGATCGTGAATTACAAAGACAAGGAAGCCACGAAACGCGCAACTATTTTGAGCGAGAATGCACAATGGTTTGAGGATTATTCGCCGGTAGCACCCGAATTTAAGAAGACAGCAGTAAAAGGAGTGAGCGCAAAAGTGATCAATGTGGCGATTTTGGCAGGCGATTGTTATCCGGCAACTCCCATCGGAATTAATTTGCCGAATGCCGAATGGATCCGCGAAAAACACGGCTCAAAATCGGTTACCATC
>JAUYEQ010000315.1 GCA_030691295.1 Bacteroidota bacterium | reverse complement strand
CCTGAAAGTCCGCGCTGGCTGGTTGCCCGTGGCCGGAACAAAGATGCGCTCCATGTATTGATCAAAACTTCCGGAAAAGAATTTGCGGCTGCCGAATTAAAAGAAATCGAACAAACACTAAAAAATCAGGAAGAATCAACTTTTCGAGATTTGCTGGCTCCCAAAATTAAACCGCTTTTATTTATAGGGATCATTTTGGCCGTATTTCAGCAGATTACCGGAATCAACACGATCATGTATTACGCACCAAAAATATTCGCTAATGTGGGTCAATCGAACGATTCAGCTCTGTTTCAAACTATTTTGATTGGCGGCACCAATCTGCTTTTTACTTTGGTTGCAATGGTTTTAATCGACCGTCTTGGACGTAAGCTATTAATTATCATCGGTTCAACCGGCATGATGCTGATGTTGGCCGGACTATCAGCATTGTATTTCACCAATCAAACTTCCGGAGTATTGGTGCTGGTATTTATTCTTGGATACATCGCCTTTTTTGCGGCTTCATTGGGACCAGCTCTTTGGGTGGTAGCAGCTGAATTATTTCCCAACCGCCTTCGCAGCAAAGGAATGTCGATTGCTATTGTGTCGCTTTGGATTGCCTGTACCGTTGTAACTATCGTATTTCCCATCATGCTCGAAAAACTGAGCGGAGGGATTACCTTCCTGATTTTTGCACTGATTTGTCTGGCCAATTTGCTGTATGTGCTGAAATATGTTCCTGAAACCAAGGGAAAAACACTGGAAGAACTGGAAAAGGAGTTTGCGAAATAGGAATACAGAATAAGAAATAAGGAACGAGAAATAAGGAATATTGAATATCCAATGTCCAATAACCAATACTCAATATCCAAATAAGAAAATAGAAAATGAGAAAAAAATCGCATACCGATTCTTTCTCCCCCTCTTTTGGAGGGGGACGGGGGGAGGCCGTCGTTGCCATCGACCTCGGAGGAACCATCATCAAAATCGGCTTGCTTAAAGAAGGTCAGCTCGTTGATCGCAAAGAAGTTGTTGCACAATCTGCTTCAGGACTGAAATTACAACTTCCCGAGCTGGAACAGGTGATTGATCAGCTTCTGGCATCAAATCAGGTTCAGAAAGAATCAGTTTTGGGCATTGGTTTTTCGTTTGCCGGACTAGTCGATTCCGTAGAAAATCGAATTTTATCGACCAACCAAAAGTACGACGATGGCCCGGATACCGATCTGGTTGGTTGGTCCCGTGAAAAATGGAACTGGCCGCTTTTTGCGATGAACGATGCGCGAATGGCTCTGTTAGGCGAGTGGCAGCATGGAGCAGGGCAGGGTTGTACCGAACTGGTTGCGGTTACTCTCGGCACCGGAATTGGTTCTGCCGTTTTGATTGGCGGTGAATTGCTGATAGGAAAACATTTTCAGGCAGGAAACCTGGGCGGACACTTTGTGGTGAACCACCACGGCACGGTTTGCACCTGCGGAAATGTTGGCTGCGTGGAAGCCGAAGCCTCAACCTGGCGTTTGCCTTCTCTCTTGAAAGAGCATCCGGCATTTGATCAAAGTTCGATTAAAAATGAGGAAGTTCTGGATTTCAGGGCATTATTTCACCATGCCGGAAATAACGATCGGGTTGCCAAAGAAGTACTGGATCATTGCCTTTCTGCATGGGCTGCAGGAATCATTACCATGATCCATGCTTTCGATCCTGAAATAGTCATTCTGAGTGGCGGAATCATGAAAAGCTCCTCAGTCATTTTGCCTGCACTACAGGAAAAGGTCAACCAACTGGCCTGGACACCCTGGGGAAAAGTAAAATTGGTTGAAGCAAAATATTCGGATTCAGCTGCCTTGTATGGCGCTGATTATCTGGTTCGAACATCCTTAAGATAAAAATATATAAATGAAGAAATATTTAAACAAACCCTCGAAGTTTACAAACCTTCCGGTTGTGGAGGTGAAAAACGAGTCGTACAAAGTTGAAAACGGCTGGGCAGCTATTTGCTCCCGCTTGAACGAAGAAATATCGGCCATCGACCATTCGAAAAAATTGGTGATGATTGAAACTTACCAGGGTGTGATCCACGAAGAACTGATTTCGAACCTCAAAGCGAGCCTGAAATGTGATCGTTTTATTCAGGCATCAGAATATATGTTGCCTGAAGAAGAAATCAAAAAGCTGGTTTTCCCCGATGTGACCAACGACCGAATTTTCGGTTTTCTCACCCGCTTGACCATGGATGCCTTTTTCGATCCTGAAAAAGTAAAAGCCATTCAAACTGAACTTGAAAATATCACAGAAGGTACAGTTGTAATTTATGGCAGCGGTGCAAGCCTGCTTCGCCCAATCTCCCCCTCCCTCAGAGGGGGGTGGGGGGAGGCCCTTATTTATGCCGATATGGCCCGCTGGGAAATTCAACTCCGGATGCGTCAGCATTTGGTCGATAATTTGGGTGTGAAAAATCGCGATACTGCCGACTGGATGCTCCTTTACAAACAAGGCTTTTTTGTGGATTGGCGAGTGTGCGACCGCCTGAAAAAGACGCTGTTTGACAAATGGGATTTTCTGCTCGATACCAACAAAATTGGTCAGCCCAAACTGGTTGAAGGCAAAGCTATTCTGGAAGGACTTGAATTAGCCACCAACCGCCCATTTAGTGTGGTGCCGTTTTTTGATCCGGGACCGTGGGGCGGACAATGGATGAAAGAAGTCTGCAATCTCGATGAATCGGCACCCAATTATGCCTGGTGTTTCAATTGTGTTCCTGAAGAAAACAGCTTGTTGCTGAAATTTGGCGAAGATATAATCGAAATTCCATCGATCAATCTGGTCTTTCGGCATCCGCGCGAGTTGTTGGGCGATCCGGTTCACGGGCGTTTTGGTGACGAATTCCCGATTCGGTTTGACTATCTCGATACTATGGAAGGCGGCCATTTAAGCCTTCAGGTTCACCCATTGACGGAATACATTCAGGAGAAATTCGGGTTGCATTACACGCAGGACGAAAGCTATTATATGATGGAAACTGAGGACGATGCCATTGTTTACCTCGGTTTGCGCGAAGGGGTAAATCCGGAAGAAATGCTGGCTGATTTGGAAGAAGCTCAGGCCGGGGGAAAATCTTTCGAGGCCGAAAAACATGTACAAACCTGGCCAATGAAAAAGCACGATCATGTGTTGATTCCAGCCGGAACCATTCACTGTTCAGGAAGAAGTAGTATGGTGCTCGAAATCAGTGCCACTCCCTACATTTTTACTTTTAAATTATGGGATTGGGGCCGATTGGGAATGGACGGAAAACCACGTCCGATCAATATTGAACATGGCAAAAAGAATATTCAATGGGATCGCACCACCGAATGGACACGACAAAATCTGGTGAACCGAATAGAAAAAGTGGCAGAAGGCGATGGTTGGGTGGAAGAACGAACTGGCTTGCACGAACGCGAATTCATTGAAACCCGCCGCCACTGGTTTACCAAAAAGGTCGAGCACCATACCAACGGCGGTGTTGATGTGATTTGCCTGGTGGAAGGTGACGAAGTGATTGTTGAAAGCCCGACCAATGCTTTTGAGCCTTTTGTAGTTCATTATGCCGAAGTGTTTATTGTGCCGGCCAAAGTTTGCGCATACACCATTCGCCCATACGGAGCAGGCGAAGGCCAGAAATGCGGCACCATGAAAGGTTATGTGAGGTTTTAATAAATGAAACTATTAACCACAGATTTCACAGATTTACACAGAATTATAATCTGTGTTTATTTGTGTAATCTGTGGTGAAAATATTTTTGCCGAAGGCTAGGTTTTTTATCGGCAAGGAATACTTCGATACCAGTTTATTTAATAATTGAATATAAAACATGCAAATGAAATTCAATCCCGGTTTTGATATCCAACCCACCACCCAACCAATGGGTTTTAAATATGGTTCCAATGTTTTTGGCCCTGAAGTAGAAAACCGCACACTCGATTCAATTCGAAAGAGTCTGCGCAACCCCGATTGTGTTGGGCCTGATCCGGTTTATTCTATCGCGATGGATGTGGGTAAAATGGAACACCTCCACCAACTAAAGCAACATCACTTATTGTATGGTGCGGTGACATACGCAGCCGGTCGTTTGGGCGATGAACCCGTTCGCAGTCAGGGGCATATTCACAAGGTTTCGCCGCTTTCGGGTTGGTCCACTCCCGAAGTGTATGAAATCTGGTCGGGCAAGGCCATTATTTACATGCAGGAAACGGCAGAAGATAACCCTGGTCGATGTTTTGCTGTGGTTGCCAATCCGGGTGATGTGGTGATTGTTCCGCCGTATTGGGCACATGCCACCATCAGCGCCGATCCGCTGCAACCACTAACGTTTGGCGCCTGGTGCGACCGCGAATATGGCTTTGAATACGATGGAGTGCGTGCCCACAAAGGATTGGCCTGGTTTCCGGTAATTGCCCCTTCAGGAGAAATTGAATGGCAGAAAAACCCGAATTATGCGGAATGTGACTTGGTTGTGAAAAGTCCTGAAATTTATACCCAACTGGGAATTGAACCCGGAAGATCTATTTATAATCAGTTTGAATCCGATCCGGAGAAATTTTTGTTTGTGCCACAGCCACAACTGGTAAAAGAAGTTTGGGAAAACTTTGTACCCTGAAAGGAGGATGGGGAAGGTATAAAATTAATTGCGATCCGATTCACGCAAGAGGTTCAAAGCACCGGGATGCAAAAACGAGACCACGAAAGGGCTGAACCGCGGATCGTACTAATTTAAATTTGAAATGACAGAATAAGCTTTAATTTAGGGGCAAAAAACTAAACCAATGAAATTATTTTCACAATTACTCCTTATGGCGGCAATCCTTTTGGCACAATCCACAAACGCTCAAAATAAAACGGCTTTTCTCGACTGCTCGGCCAAGCTCGAAGACGGAGTTCTATCGCTCGAAAACTCCAAAATATTACGGACATATCAATGGAATGAAGGCAACATCATTACCAGTTCGCTGACCGATAAAACCAGCGGGAAAGTCTGGCAGATGAACAGCAAAAAGCCTGATCTGGCTTTACCCGGCGAAAGCGAAAAGGCTTCCAACGCGGTTTTTACTGCGAAGTTGGTTGACGAAACGGCCATTTCCCCCGCGCGCCTGGAAGCCGAAATTGTGTATTCGCTTGGCAAGCTGGAGGTAAAGCGTGTTTTTCGCCTGTATCCAAACTGCCCAGCCATAGCCTGCGACTTGTATTTTAAAGGTGAATCGGCCAATACATGGGTGCAGACGGGAACAAACCTGGCCGATATGGTGAACCTCGAAAAGCTGACCGCCAGCAATGCCGGAAGCAACGCTCCGGTAATGGAAAAACTGGAATTGCCCGGTCGCCATTGGCAGCTCAATGCAGTTGAGTTTTTCGATGTTACCGACCGCTTTAATACCTTGGTTAAAAGTGTAAACGGCTTGTCGTACCGGCCCAATCATTACAGAGGAAACTTGCTTGTTGCGCACGACAACGTAACAGAAAATGGTTTTTTTATCCTGAAGGAAGCTCCCACGTCGAATGTGCAGTTGTCGTACTCCGGAAGTGATTTTATTACCGAATTTGGCTCTTTTTGGGTAGTGGGAGTGGGCATTGGTTCAGCCGATTTAGATCAGAAGGAATGGAAACGTGCCTACGGTTTTGTTACCGGCGTTTATTCGGGCAACGAAAAAAATGGTTTGATGGCTTTGCGCAATTATCAGAAAAACATAAGGTTACACAAGCCTGGCCGCGACGAAATGGTACTGATGAACACCTGGGGCGATCGTGGACAAGATAGCCGTGTGCGTGAAAAATTTGCACTTGCCGAACTCGAAGCGGGGGCTAAACTCGGGATTACCCATTTCCAACTCGACGATGGCTGGCAGTTGGGGCAATCTTCCAATTCAGCATTTAAAGGTGGTTCGCTCGAATCAATCTGGAACAATCCGAAATACTGGGAACCGCATCCTGAAAGGTTTCCCAACGGACTTGAACCGATTGTAAAGAAAGGAAAAGAACTCGGTATTGAAGTCTGCCTTTGGTTCAATCCGAGTAAAGACAAGAGCAACGAAAACTGGGAAAAAGATGCCAACGCGCTGATTGGCCTCTATAAAAAATACGGCATCCGCACATTTAAAATTGATGGGGTGAGTCTTCCGGATAAAACTGCCGAACTTAATTTCAGGAAATTCATGGATAAGGTAAATGAAGCGACTGATAAACAAGTTGTTTTTAACCTCGATGTAACTGCCGGAAGGAGAGGAGGATATCATTATTTGAATGAATATGGAAATATTTTCCTCGAAAACCGTTATACCGATTGGATGAACTATTATCCCTACACCACCTTGCGCAACCTATGGATGTTGTCGAAATATGTTCCGGCACAAAATTTCCAGATTGAATTCCTGAACAAATGGCGCAATGCCGACAAATACCCGAACGATCCGTTTGGTCCGGCCAATTATTCGTTCGATTACCTTTTTGCCATTACGATGCAGGGAAGCCAACGACGATGCGATATGCGAAATGAAAACATGGCTGGCTGAAGGAAAAACAATTAAATTTACACCAGTAGTTGGCAATGGCGCTCCATTTACTGCCAAAGTGGGCAAGAACGGGGCGGTAACTTTCGGGTTGCCCGAAAAAAACAGTTATGCGCTTTATGCTTATTCAGTAAACTAAACCAATAAATTATGGAACGACGCAATTTTATCAGAACAGCATCCATTGGATCAGCAGCTTTGCTTACATCGATGTATGGACAGGCTTACCCTCAGGATCGGAAAATAAAAATCGGCTTGATTGGCGCCGGATGGTACGGTATGGTTATTACCAAGGCAGCCTTTAAAGTGGGCGGGGTAGAGGTAGTTGCCATTTGTGACGTGGATACCGAACATTTGAAAAACAGTGCCGATGAGGTGGCCAAACTTCAGGGAATCCGGCCGCAAACATTCAAGTACTATCAGGATTTGTTGAACGTAAAAGGGCTGGAAGCTGTTTTTATCGGCACACCTCCGCACTGGCACGCCCTTCAGTTCATCGCTGCCTGCGAAAAGGGACTGGATATTTACTGCGAAAAACCACTGGCATACGATATTCAGGAAGGTTTGGCGATGGTGAAGGCTGCCCAGAAAGCAGGCAATATTGTGCAAATCGGTTTCCAACGGAGGCAGAGTGCTGCTTTCAGAAAGGCCAAAGAAATGATTGATGACGGAACAATTGGCAATGTTCACCAAATCGCAGCACAGATCAATTATGTTCCTGTGCTTCAGGATACCACAATACAAGCACCCCCTGCTTCGCTCGACTGGGAAGAATGGTGCGGTCCGGCCCCAAAACTCGAATACCGGCCAAACATTGCCCATAAAGCGTGGCGCCTGGAGAAAGAATACGGAAATGGCCATTTGGTCGATTGGGGTATTCACCTCATCGACGGTATTCGCCTGATCATGGGCGAATCGATGCCCACCGAATTTTATACCACGGGAGGTATTTTTGAATTGAAAAATAAAATAACTACACCTGATACGCTTACCGCGAATATGGCCTTCAGGAAAGCTCCTGTCGTTTGGCAGCACCGCCTTTGGGGTCCGGGCGACCCGAACAAAGAATTTAACAACGGCATATTCTTTCATGGTGAAAAAGCCTCGCTGTTTACCGGCGATTCCAAAATAATTCTTTATCCGGCAGGGAAAGATGCAAAAGTTGAAGAGATGGCGATTCCATCAGTGCCAATGCAGGAAAACCATGTCGAGAATTTCCTGAATGCGGTGAGGGCGAAAGATAAAAACATGATCAACAGCACTCCTGAAGATGCGTTTCAATCGACAGCAACGGTACAACTGGCCATGATTTCGCATTACACCGGATCGCTGGTAAAGTGGGATGCTACAAAAAATGAAATTGTGAATAACTCGGCAGCTTCGCAATTGATGAAACGGGATTACCGCGGAAAATACAAACACCCGTAAACCTGAAACTCTTGAAAAATGACATCAAAAGAACGCTTTGACCTGACCGTCAACCACAAACAGCCCGACAAAGTAGTGGTTGATTTTGGCGGAACCGCAGTAACCGGAATTCACGTACTGTCGGTTGAAAACCTCCGGAAACATTATGGCTTGGAAAATAAGCCGGTACGGGTGGTTGAACCCTATCAAATGCTGGGCGAAGTTGATCAGGAACTTATGGATGCGATGGGTATTGATGTGATTGGTGCCTGGGGAAAAAACAACATGTTCGGCATTTACAACCACGAACCGCTAAAGGAATTCAAAACATTTTGGGGGCAAACCGTGCTCGTTCCTGAAGGATTCAACACTTCTTACGATGAAAAAAGGGATTTAATGATTTATCCTGAAGGCGATACTTCAGTCCCACCTTCAGCCCGAATGCCAAAAGCAAGTTACTTTTTCGATGCCATTATACGTCAGGAACCGGTTGATGATGAAAAGCTGGATGTTCGGGATAACCTTGAAGAATTTGGTTTGGTAACAGAAAGCGAACTGACTTTCTGGAAAGAAGCAACACAAAAAGCCCGTGCAACCGGAAAAGCCGTGATTGCCGGACTTGGCGGAACTGCTCTTGGCGATATTGCGCTGGTTCCGGGCTTGCAGATGAAACACCCAAAAGGCATTCGCGACATTGCAGAATGGTACATGAGTACTGTTTTGAGGCCCGATTATGTCACCGCCATTTTTGATCGTCAGTCTGAAATTGCGGTGGAAAATTTTCGCCGTTTGCATGAGGTAATTGGCGATAATCTGGACGCTGTTTTTATTTGCGGAACCGATTTTGGTACGCAGGATTCAACTTTTTGCGCACCCGAACAATTTGACGATTTGTGGTTGCCATATTATAAGCGTATCAACGATTGGGTACATTCAAATACCAATTGGAAAACGTTTAAACACTCGTGCGGCGCTGTTGAAACGTTTATGTCGCGCTTTATCGATGCCGGTTTCGATATCATCAATCCCGTGCAGGTGGCAGCCAAAGGAATGGATCCGGCACATTTAAAAAAGACCTATGGAAAAGACCTCGTTTTCTGGGGTGGTGGCATTGATACGCAAAAAACCTTGCCTTATTCTACTCCTGAACAGGTGCGCGATGAAGTGCTGCGATTGTGCGACATTTTTGCCAAAGACGGTGGGTTTGTATTCAACGCCGTTCACAATATTCAGGCAAATGTTCCGGGCGAAAATATTGTTGCAATGGTAGATGCGGTAAAGGAATTCAACGGCGAAATATAAATCTAACCTATATGAAAAACCTAAAACTACTTGCATTTTTTCTATTATTTGCCGGAAATGTTAATGCCAAGGAGTACCATATTTCGGTAAACGGCAACAACAATAATGAAGGGTCAGCCTTAAAACCGTTCCGCACAATCAATCATGCAGCACAAGTAGCCGATGCGGGCGATGTCATTACGGTTCATGCCGGAACTTACCGCGAACGGATCGATCCGGCCCGTGGTGGCGAAAGCGATGCCAAACGGATTGTATATCGTGCAGCGCCAGGCGAAAAAGTGGAAATCAAAGGATCGGAAGTGATAACCGGATGGAAAAGGGAGAAAAATGGAACCTGGAAAGTAACTATCCCAAATTCGTATTTTGGCGACTACAATCCATACAAAGATTCGGTCAACGGTGACTGGTTCGATAAAAGAGGACGGATACATCATACCGGCGAAGTATTCCTGAACGGCAAATCGCTGTACGAAAAAGAGACAATGGAATTGGTGATTAATCCGGTTCCGAATACCAAAATCAAGGATACAGAAGGCTCAACTTATACCTGGTATTGCGAAAGTGATGACAACTTTACAACGATCTGGGCCAACTTCCGGAAATTCAACCCCAACAACGAATTGGTTGAAATCAGTACGCGGCCAACCGTTTTTTATCCCTCAAAACCGGGCATTAATTACATTACCATCAGCGGGTTCCATGTTAGTCAGGCAGCTACGCAATGGGGAGCGCCAACAGCCGAACAGGTGGGTATGATTGCCACACATTGGAACAAAGGCTGGATCATCGAAAACAATGTGATCAGCGATTCGAAATGTTCAGGAATAACCTTGGGGAAAGAGCGCGGAACCGGGCACAATACCTGGACTGCCGACAAAGAGAATGTGAACAGGGATGGCAATATTCACTATATCGAAGTAACTTTTAATGTACTCCGGAATGGCTGGAACAAAGAGAATATCGGTTCGCATATTGTGCGCAACAACACCATTTTCAACTGCGAACAAACAGGCATTTGCGGGAGTATGGGCGCCGCTTTTTGTATCATCGAAAATAACCACATTTACAACATCTGGACAAAACGGCAATTCTCTGGTGCTGAAATCGGAGGAATTAAATTTCATGCGGCAATCGACACACAAATCAGGAAAAACCGGATTCATGATTGCGGAAGAGGCTTGTGGCTCGATTGGATGACTCAGGGAACGAGGGTTTCCGGTAATCTGTTTTATGGAAATGATATGGAAGATATTTTTCTGGAGGTTAATCACGGGCCGTTTATTGTCGATAATAATATTCTGTTATCGGCGGTTTCTATCCGAACGCAATCGGAGGGGGGAGCATATCTTCACAATTTGGTAGCAGGTGCTGTACATATGTGGCCCGATCTTAACCGTTTTACTCCCTATTTTTTACCTCACTCTACCAATATGGCAGCACTTACTACCATTATTTCGGGCGACGACCGGTTTTATAACAATATTTTTATCGGAAAGAGCCATAAAACCAGTGCCGAAAGCAAATTTAAATATGGTTTGGAAGGATACAATGATGCCAAACTTCCGGTGTGGATGAATGGGAATGCCTACTACAACGGGGCAAAACCTTCTGATAAAGATGTGAATTTTACGATCGACCCTGCTTTTGATCCTAAATTGAAATTGGTTGAGGACGGGAAAGATGTGTATCTGCAAATCGCCTTCAACCAGAATATTTATGACCAGAAACTGAAAATGATCACTACGGAAATGTTGGGCAAGGCAAAAATTCCAAAGGCGAGGTTCGACAACCCTGATGGAACTGCCCTGAAAATTGATACCGATTATTTTGGTAAAAAACGTTCGGAAATTGATCCATCTGTTGGTCCGTTTGAGAATCCGGGGAAAGGTGAATTAAAATTGAAAGTTTGGTAATCAACCCAAAACCTGCTTGAACCCTATTGCATAAACCTACCATGATAAAACCAATTACTATTTCGATTTTTCTCACCTTGATGGTGCTTTCCGCCTATTCCAAAGTCTGGACACTGTCCGATTCTAAACTCGAAGTGCGTTTCGACGATCAAACAGCACTGTTTTCGGTAACAGATAAACGCTGCAACAAAGTTTGGGAGCAGTTGCCGTTAAAAGATCAGTGTACCGTAAAGAAAACTGAACAGAATGGCAATTCGCTGAATATGAAACTTTCAGGAAAACATGAACTGGACGTAACTTTTGTACTGACGGCAAACTCCGCATTGGAAATTAGCCTGAATGCCGATGACAAAATCAGCATTCAAAATTTTGCCTTTCCATCGGCATTTAAAGCACCCGACAATAACCATTACGTGCTGCTAACCGATAGCGAAGGATTATTGCTTTCGGTGGATGATACCGAATACCCTGTTGGGGGAAACCAACCCTACTTTTGCGGCGGCGGCCTTGCCATGGCCTGGATGGGAATGGTTGACAATCAGTTTAATACCGGCTACATGGCCATTCTGAACACGCCTTACGATGCGACCATGCGCACCAAACGCGAAAACGGACTGGTGGCCTTTGAGCCGCTGTGGTTGCCTTCGATAGAAAAGTTTGGGTACGAACGCAAAGTAACCTACCATTTTTTCGACAAGGGCGGTTACGTGGCACAGGAAAAAGCCTACCGCGATTACATCTGGAAGAAAAACAATGTGATCAGCCTGAAGGAAAAGGGGAAACGGTTTCCGGCGATGGACAAAATGATGGGAACCGTTCACATTTACGTTTGGGACAAAGCGCGATGTGGAATTCGCCAAAGAACTGAAATCGTCGGGTATCGACAAGGCGCTCATTCTTTGGGACGCCAACCACACGCCGTATCCCGAAATCTGGTGGAAAAAAGATTTGTTCAACATGCTGTACGGCTCGGCCCCGCTTTGGAATTTAAACCGAGAACGTTGGGAAGAATACGAATTCACGTTCATCGACAGCTACAAAAAGGTTTGTCCGTGGTTGCAGCAAATTGCCTACGATGATCTTGTTTCGCACCGTTTCGTTTCGTCAGACCATAAAGTTCAGGAATCGACGTTTTCATCAGGCAAGAAAATAGTGGTTAATTTTGGGGATACTGATTATTCGTTTGAAGGAAAAACCATCAAGGCAAAAGGATATCTGACCAATTAAATACAAGGTATAAACTTATGAAGGGCAATATTTTAAAGCTAATCATCCTAGTTTTGGCAATAGTATTTATAACCAAGAGTTATAGCCAACCTAAATTTCCGGCAGGTTCTAAAACCATTTCTACGGAACTTTATGCTCCTGTCGATTTGGTTTTCAAACTCAAAACGAAACCCGTTGAAAATCCGTTCGATGTTTCGTTTGGCGCGGTTTTTACTTCTCCTGAAAAGAAAACGTTGACCGTTCCCGGTTTTTACAACGACAACCAGGAATACGTCATCCGGTTTTCAGCAAACAAAATTGGCGAATGGAGCTATCAGACTTTTTCGTCCATCCCACAATTGTCGGGCTTGAAAGGAAGCGTTTCGGTTACCCCAAATTCCAATTCTGAAGTGCATGGCGCGGTGACCATTCATCCCGATTCGCCACGGAAATTTGTGTACGAGGACGGCAAACCCTATTTCGCGCTGGCATTTGAGCTGGATTGGTTGTTCGCTTTGGATTATGGCAACTCGGCTGATATGCCCAAAACCAGGCAGATCATCAGCGATGTGAAAGCCAATGGGTTCAATCAGGTGGTGATGAACGTGTATGCCTACGATGTGAACTGGAAGGTTTCAACAGATGTTCCGCAGGAATACAGCTACAAAAAGCCCACATATTCGGTATTTAAGGGCGATAACCAAAACCCCGATTTCAGCACGCTCAACGTCGACTTTTTTAAGCATTTCGACCGGGTAATCAACCACCTGCACGAAAAAGGCATTGTTGCCCACGTGATGATTTACGTCTGGAACAAAAATGTGAACTGGCCGCCCATGTATTCTGCCGAAGACAACCGGTTTTTCGATTACGTGATCAAGCGTTACCAGGGCTATTCCAACATCATCTGGGACGTGTCGAAAGAAGCGCTCGACTATGGCCGCTGCGACATTCCGTACATCAACGAACGCATCGAGCGTATCCGGAAAATGGATGCCTACAACCGCCTGATTACCGTTCACGACTACGAATACTGCTCGCGCGAGGCCGACCGGGTTGATTTTATTTCCATCCAAAACTGGCGCTCCGATTTGTATTCTTTGACTTTGGAAGCCTACCTGAAACACGCGGACAAACCGGTGATGAACATCGAACATGGCGGTTACGAAGAAGGGCCGTACTTGTCGTTCGAAGGAAACTACGTGAATGCCGAAACCTGCCTGATCCGCAATTATGAATGTGTTTTTGCCGGGGTGTATTCCACCTATTACTGGCAGAATACCTCGTGGAACATCGTGGTTTACGACCCGCTCGATCCGAAACACTCGTTCAAAAAACCACGGTTCGACTATTACAAACACCTTCAGGAATTATTTACCCGCTACGATTTCAACACGTTGTCGCCTGCAAAACCTAAACTTACAACCAACAGCCGCATCGGAAACGACAACCTGGCTTCGAGCAGTTATCCGCTCACAGACGGAAAAGGTTTGTACCTATACCTTGTTCCGGCAGCCAATCATCATATTAACGTGGTGTTGCCCGAACCTGCTGGTGGACAAATGGAAGTCACCTGGTTCAACCCGTTCACTGGAGAATACAAGGACGCAGGAACTTCAAAATATTCCATGTGGGCAGCTTACCAAAGTCCGTGGAAAAATACGTACAGCGTTTTAATCCTGAAATTAAAATAGACCGATATGCTTAAGGGCATCTCTAAAAACTAAATGTTTACATAAATACTTGAATGTTAATAACTTAAATGATTAAATTACATATAAATTGCTTAATTTTACAGTAATAAAATAAGCAACTATGAAAAACATAAATCCACTTGGCCTTTTTGATGATCATTTTTTAATGGAGAAACTCACTAAACTAGGTGATCCACTTCAAAGATTAAACGATTATATTAACAGGAACATATTCAAAAGCACCACTTGACAAAGCTTTTAGTGAAGAAGCAAAAGACAGAGCCAAAGGCGGTCGGCCATCATTTGATAAATTATTAATGTTTAAAGCACTGATTATACAGAGTTTATATAATTTGTCAGACGATCAGATTGAGTATCAAATAGTCGATAGGTCAAGTTTTAAACGGTTTTTAGGATTGAAAAAGAGCGACAAAGTACCTGA
>JAUYEQ010000307.1 GCA_030691295.1 Bacteroidota bacterium | reverse complement strand
AACATACACGGAAATGGTCGATCGGGATCAGTTTTTCGATTGGTTGGCGATTAATGAAAAATTTGTGCAGATCATTATTCACCTCGGAGCGCGTACCGATACCATCGGTCAGGAGCCTGAAATTTACCAGCAACTCAATCTCGAATATTCCCAGAAAATATGGAACGCCTGTATTCAATATGGCTTGCCCTTGGTGTATGCATCATCGGCATCAACTTATGGTGACGGACAATTGGGTTTCGACGACGACCATTCGCTTATTCCTGAATTGCAACCGCTTAATTTATATGCACAATCGAAACACGATTTTGATTGCTGGACGCTTCTGCAGGAAAAACAACCTTTTTTCTGGGCTGGATTAAAGTTTTTCAATGTATTTGGCCCCAACGAATACCACAAAAGCCGCATGGCATCGGTTATTTTCCAGGCTTTTAATACCATTTCAGAAACTGGAAAAATGGAGCTTTTTCGTTCGCATTGCCCCGAATTTAAAGATGGTGAACAGGCCCGTGATTTTATTTATGTGGAAGATGTGGCCAAGTCTATCCTGTTTTTTATGAACCACCGCAAAAATTCGGGCATTTACAATGTGGGAACCGGTGAAGCACGCACTTACCTAAGCCTTACAAAAGCTGTGTTTAAGTCGATGAACAAGGCCGAGAACATTGGGTTTATTGATACCCCTGAAGATTTGCGGGGAAAATACCAATACTACACCTGTGCCAACATTCAAAAACTTAGGTCGGTGGGTTACAACGAACCGTTTTATAGCCTTGAAGATGGAATTGACGACTATGTTCGCAATTTTCTGATACCCGGAATTTGTTATTAGGCGAACCCGCAACGGGTGTACGACAAAAATTCCCATGTCAAAATAACCACAGAGTGGTTGAAAATGATTAGCCCTGAGAGAAACTCAGGGGGTACAGCAAAGATGGGTTGTTGTTCTTTGTCGTTATTTCACCCCCGGATTCCATCCGGGCTATTGACATTAAATCCCTTCAGGATTTCAAAAACATTTGACAACAGATCAACTAAAATTATTAATTCGGGAATTTTGTCGGACACCCCCGCAACCCGTATCCCGTAACATTCCCTCTTACCTCGTAAACACCCAATTGTCCCCTTCGGAAAGCTGGTTGTTAAAGTAATATCCTTCCAGATCAAAAGCTTTCATTTCCTCCGGATCTGAGATGTTGTTTTGAATGATAAAACGGCTCATCAATCCGCGGGCTCTTTTGGCAAAGAATGAAACCATCTGGTATTTCCCATCTTTATTTTCTTTAAAAGCAGGTGTTATGATGCGGGCTTTCAGTTTTTTCGTGTCAATTGCGCTGAAGTATGCGTTCGAGGCCAGGTTTATCAATACTTTCTTTCCGTTTTCCGAAAATTCCTGATTCAGTTTTGCGGTGATCTTTGCTTTCCAGAACTCGTAAAGGTTCTTCTTTCTGGCAACAGAAATATTTGTTCCCATTTCCAAACGATAAGGTTGAATCAGGTCCAACGGTTTCAGCAGTCCGTAAACTCCCGAAAATATCCGAAGTTTTTGGTGGGCAATTTCGAATTCGGCAGCCGAAAATGTTTCTGCTTTCAGTCCCTGATAAACGTCGCCGTTGAACATCAAAACTGCCTGCCACGAATTTTCAGGAGTAAATGGCAACGACCATTCCTGAAAACGCTGAAAGTTTAATTCTGCAAGCTTGGGAGAAATGTCCATCAGATCGGCAAGCTGTGCCGGTTTTTTCTTTTTCAGGACTGAAACAACTTTTTCAGCTTCAGGTAAAAAATCAGCTTCTGTGAACTTTTCGAGCCGAATAGGAGAGTGGTCGTAAAGCGACTTGGCTGGTGAAACAACGATGATCATGGTTTTTAAATTTGATTTTCAGGAATGAAACAAAGAAAAGGAATCAAAGTTGGGGCTGATATAAAAGATACTTATACAATTACCACACATAAGTTCCAACTGCTCCCGATTCCAATGAAGTTGCAACCGATTTTCCTTTGTATTTAATGCTGAATTCTTGTGCGGTTTTATTGTCGTTCAGCACAATCAGTACTTTTTTGCCTTCAGGAGTTTGAAAAGCTACGTTGGGCAATTTGTCGGGTAGATTTGAGTTGATCCTGACCGAACCAGGGCGGACAAACTTTGAAGCGTGTGCGAGAATGTAATAGGCCGGATTGCGGGTTATCTTGTTGCCGTCGATCGTAATGGTGCCCAAACAACGGTCGCATCCGCCGTCGGTGTGAGGATCGTTTGAGGGATCGGCGGCGAGGTTCCATTCCAGCACATTGCGGCACCAGTTGCGGGTTGCACCAATTATCAGGGTACGGACATGCCAGGCCAGGTCGCCGGCCATGTTGCCCGGAGCGCCCACCCACTGCTCTGTGAAATACAGGTTTTTGTCAGGAAAAGCGTTGTGCACTTTGCTCAATTCGTCAATGGAGCCGCCATATAGATGAAAGGCCGATCCGTCAACATATTTAGCTGCTTCTGGATCGTTTAAAATTTCAAGCGGATAGTCGATGCGGTCGGCATTGTGGTCGTAAACCACAATCTTGGTTTTAATGTTTGCTGCAGCAAATGCCGGTCCGAGGCTTTTTTTAATGAAATCAGCCTGATCGGTTGCGGTCATGTACATGCTGGGGTTATTGCCCGGGTGGAGTGGCTCGTTTTGGATCGTAATGGCGTCAATGGTAATTCCTTCGGCTTTCATTCCCTGAATGTACTTCACGAAATACTTGGCGTAAGCATCAAAATATTCAGGTTTTAGGCTTCCGCCTTTCGAAGCGTTGTTGGTTTTCATCCAGGTTGGCGCCGACCAGGGCGATCCCATAATCAGGATGTTCGGGTTGATCGCCAGTATTTCTTTCAAAACCGGGATCAAATCAGCCTTTTCAGGTTCGAGGCTAAATTTGGCCATCTCAACATCGGTTTGCCCGGCTGGCAAGTCGTTGTACGAAAACACACGGTCGCTCAAATCGGATGCGCCTATGCTGATGCGCAGGTAGCTGATGCCGATGTTTTTCCCGTCGTGGGCAAAAAGTTCCCTGAGGATTTGCGCCCTGTTGTCCTTGTTCATCCGGTTGAGCAAAATGGCGCTTCCTCCGGTCAGGCAATTCCCAAATCCGTCTATCGTCTGAAAAGTCTTGGTTTCGTCAACAGAGATGGTCGGGTGCTGATTGACAGTGTTAGCAAAATTCAGGCTGATGTTTTGTCGTTGAAACAGCACATTGGTCAACGGGCTGGTTACCCAAGCTTCTACTTCAGTTGGAACTGTCTCTTCAGAAGGGTTTGGCTTGGCAGGGAAATTGTCGCTTTTGGTGTTGTCGGCACAGCCAAAAAGCAGTATTAACAAGGCGAAAAGTAAGTTCATGTTTGTTGTTTTTATGTGGTAAAATCGTAGTTGCATAGTCAAATTGAGTTGTTTTTCCGTAGAAAGAAAAAATCTGACAAGTATTTGCGACACCTGCCAGATTTTAATGAATGATACCCCTATCATTGATTTATTTCCTTTGGTAAACCCTCACATAATCGACCGTCATGGTGCGAGGGAAAATGCTGTCGTCGATACCTTGGGCGCCGCCCCAGTTTCCGCCAACGGCCACATTCAGCAGCAGGTGAAAACGTTTGTCGAACGGCCATGCTTTGTAGCCTGTGTTTTCATTCTTAAAGGTGAAATACAATTTGTCGTCAACATACACGCGGTACTCTTTGGCTTCCCATTCAACGATGTAGTTGTGAAATTCGGTATAGCAATCGGCAATGTTTATCGTTCCGCTTTTATGAGTGCCTTTAACATGGTTGTACGATTCGGTGTGTGCCGAACCAACAATCACATAAGGGTCGTAGCCCACGTTTTCCATGATGTCAATTTCTCCGCTTGCCGGCCATCCACCATAAATCCAGTCGGTTGGCAACATCCAGATGGCGGGCCACATGCCTCTTCCATCGGGCAATTTTGCCCTGACTTCAATTTTGCCGTACAGCCAATCGCCTTTCCCTTTGGTGATCAGGCGGGCGGAGGTGTATTTTTTTTCTTCGAAATCTTCTTTTACGGCGGTGATGTGGAGGAACCCGTTTTTTACTTCGGCGTTTTTAAGTCGGTCGGCGGTGTAGTGCTGAGCTTCGTTGTTGCCCCATCCCGAGGCATTTCCGCCGGTGTCGTAACTCCATTTTTTGTTGTCGGGCAGTCCGCTGTAATTAAATTCATCGCTCCAAACCAATTCGTAGTCGCCGGTTCCGGTACCCGTTCCTGGTTTTACTCCGGTTGGTTCCGATTTGTTGTCTTCGGCGCAGCTAGTGGCCGCGAATGAGTTGAATATTAATAGTGCTGCAATAAAGGCTCTCATCATTGTTTTTTTTTATTTAATGCTAAATTCGGTGTGTAATCCTTCGCTTGAATTTGGTCCGACCCAGAGATCAAATTTACCGCTTTCAATCACATTTTCTTTA
The DNA here is from genome assembly GCA_030691295.1 of Bacteroidota bacterium. Classification (GTDB taxonomy): domain Bacteria; phylum Bacteroidota; class Bacteroidia; order Bacteroidales; family Prolixibacteraceae; genus Aquipluma. Next base: position 14,905 of record JAUYEQ010000307.1, on the reverse strand, counting down.
CCGTTGAAGAACTCCAGGGCAGAAGCCGGAAGTTCGAAAGTGACCCCGACTGTTTCGCGGCTTTTCAGGTGAATCCGCTGGAATCCCTTTAATTCTTTTACCGGGCGGGTAATGCTCCCAACCCTGTCGCGAATATAGAGCTGAACGATTTCATCGGCATCCACATTACCATTATTGAATACGGAGGCTTTGACGGTAAGTTTCCCATCGCTGGTTATCTCGTTGGATGAAAGTATCAGGTTGCTGTATTGGAACGTGGTGTAGCTTAATCCATAGCCAAACGGGAATAGCGGGGTGAACCCGTAATCGAGGTGAAACGAACGGTATCCGAGCGACGCCTGACTATTTTCGATCGGGATGCTATCAATTGGCGTCCATGATTCGGCAGATGCCGGACGGCCAGTGTTGTTGTGGTAATAGTAAAAAGGAATTTGTCCGGAACCTTTTACAAAAGTAACCGGAAGTTTTCCGGAGGGCGACTCTTTCCCGAAAATCAGGTCGGCCAATGCAGGCCCTGCCATCGATCCACCATGAAAGGCATACAGCAAAGCGTCTGATTTTTCGACGGTGTTCCCTATGGCCAACGGCCGGCCGGCCATCACAATTACAATCAATGGCTTTCCTGTCTTTTTTAGCTCTTCCATCAATTCTTCCTGCGCGCCCGGAATCGTGATCTCGCCTCGGCTCTGGCCTTCTCCGGAAAGTATCCACTCTTCTCCGGCAAAAAACAAAATGGCTTGAGACTTTTTGGCCGCAGCAATTGCTTCGGCAAACCCAGCCTTGCTCTTATCGCGGCTGTATTTTAGTCCGGCGGCAAAATTCACTTTGGTTTTGCCCAGTAAATCCTGAATTGCCGTGAGCGGAGTTACCGAATTTTCAGCTTTCCCATCGAAAACCCATGTCCCAAGCTGGTCGCGGGGAGCATCGGCCAACGGCCCAATAACCGCTACCGATGTAATGTTGGTTGACAATGGAAGGGTGTTCTGCTCATTTTTTAGCAAAACGGCGCTTTGGCGGGCTACTTTCCTGGCGTGTTCCATAAATTCAGGAGAGAGCAGTTGTTTTTCGGCCTCAGGGTCAACATAGGGGTTTTCGAATAATCCCAGTTTGATTTTCAGGCGCAGAATGTTTTTGACGGCTTCATCAATCATTTTCATGTCCAACTGGCCTTCTTCTACAAGGCTTTTGATATGGTTCATATAGCTCGTACTCGACATTTCCATGTCGACACCGGCTTTGATTGCTTTTAGCGCAGCTTCTTTTTCATCGGCACAATAACCATGTGCGATCATCTCGGTAACCGAAGCCCAATCGCTTACCACCATACCTTTATAGTTCCATTCGTTGCGCAGTATCTGGCGCAGCGTAAATTCGTTTCCCGAAGTGGGTACCCCATTTAAATCATTGAATGCCGACATAAACGTGAGTGCTCCGGCATCTTTTGCCGCTTCGAACGGCTTAAGTACGACATTCCGGAGAATTGGCTCCGAAATATAGGTAGTGCTGTAGTCGCGGCCTCCCTCTGCAAATCCGTAGCCCACAAAGTGTTTGGCACATGCAGCGAGCGCCGTTGGGTCGGTCAGGTTCTCTCCCTGTATTCCCTGAACCATTGCTTTGGCAAGAACGGAGGCAAGATAGGGATCTTCTCCGCAGCTTTCAGCAATTCTTCCCCAGCGCGGATCCCAGGTAATGTCGATCATCGGGGCAAAGGTCCATTTAATTCCCTGCGATGACGCTTCGATGGATGAAATGCGAAAAGCCCTTTTTACGATCTCAGGATTCCATGTTGAAGCCATGCCCAGCGGAATGGGGAAAATGGTCCGGTAGCCGTGAATGACGTCTCTTCCGATAATTAGTGGAATTTTTAAACGGCTCTCTTCTAAGGCTGTTTTTTGCAGCGCATTTATTTTTTCGACGCCAGAAACATTTAAAAAAGAACCGTATTTACCTTCACGGACAGCTTGTTTGATTTGTTCATCCGACAAATAGCCGGGGTCGATCTGAGACATCTGACCGATTTTTTCATCAAGTGTCATTTCTGAAAGGAGCTTGTTCACCCGGCTTTCAATGTCGTTTTTCGGTTCAGCTTGTTTGCACGAAACGTTAAGCAGTATGGTTATTGACAGAGAAATAGCAAACAAGTAGCGTTTGGCTAATTGACGATTCATTTTTTTTGGATTAAAGGACTTAGCTTACCGGACTGACCCGGCAAGCTAAGTTTTGATTTGCAATTATTTTATGGTTGCAGATTTCAAGCCCTCAACATGGGGCCCTGCAAGATCGTCGAAGTAGAACTGGTGAGTTCCTGAACCCACTCCAGGGTTGCACATGATGCGAATTACATTATAGAAATCCTGGTTGAATTTCGGGCTCGTTGTTACATCCGAGGTGAACTGATCGCCTGTCCAGTCCCAACCGGCTCCAACTCCGGCAAAGTTGTATTCGGCAACTTCCCAGGTATTGTCTTTCTGGATGGTATAAATAAGGTCGGCAGTCCCGGTTTGCCATGCGTTTCCACCACGGTCGGTATTTTCTAGCTTCATCAGAATTTTGTCTCCGGCTTTTCCGTAAACCATAATTTTGAAGATATGCTGCGAACGGAGATCGAAACGGTAGCCGGGGGCCAACTGCATGTAAGCGTTTGCCCACTCGTTATTGGTTTTGGAGTAGTAGGCTACTTTCGACGATTTGTTCGGGTAAACCTTCGATGGATTGTCAACAATGGTCACACTGCAATCCTGACCTGAGACAGGCGCCAGCGATACTTCGCTGAAATCGGCGTAAGTTACCATCATATCCAGAAGGAAAGGTACGTAGCTGGGGTGGTTGGCCGCAACTTCGAGCATTTTGTTCGTAACCACCGTTTCGTTTGTAGTGGTAACGGTAACTTTAACGTTGTATGGTGCTTTTCGCATGTAGGTGTTGGTAAGCGAAGCATTCATATCGGTGGTTTCTTTAACCGTTCCATCGCCAAATTCAACCTTTATGTTCGAAATTGCCAATCCAGCGGGGATTACGATGTCGCTCAGTTTTACTGAATATCCGTTGACGTTGGCCGTTGGGGCAACTGAAACGTTGAATGTTACTTTCGGTTTTACATATCCTTTTGGGATAAGTTTGTAGTGCCAGGCGTTTCCTTCAACCCGGTCTATGGTAACCAGTTCGAGTGCATTTTCTTCGATTTTCAGGATTTCATATGAGCCATTGGTTGCACCCACATCGAAACAGGGGAACATTGGAGTTGGGCCGCCAAGTGTCAAATACGATTTTCCGCCCTTATCTTCAATGAACCAGGTTCCTGACGATGGAGTGTAGTCAACAACGAAATCAGAATCTAATACGTAGCCATTGCTATAACCAGTGCTGGTACTGACAAAACCCTTCACATAGCTTTTCCCGTGGTTGGTCAGGGTGGCCACAAACCCATTTACCTTGAAATTGATTTCATCATCGTACAATACTTTTACAGCGGCTTTGGCCAACGGCCCGGCAGCCCACCATTCCAGTCCAATTGTTCCGGCAGGGCCTACGCCAATGTGTCCGGTAACCAAACTGTCGAGTACCCATGTTTTCCCTGCAGCCGCATTGGTTCCGCCACTCAGGAAAATAAATTTAGGATCGGTAAAAATCGAATAATCGGTTTTTGTTTGAACCACTTTCTTTGATTTCGATGCCACACCGCCTTTTGTTATTAAGGTCATTGTTATTGTATATTCTCCTGGCATCGGAAAGTTTACAGTGGGAGAGGCCTCGGTCGATTTACTTCCGTTGCCCAGATCCCATGAAGCGATACCTGTTACCGAAGAAGTGTTGTTTAAAACAAACTTAAAATCGGTATTTCCAGGAGTAATCGAGAAGTCAAGCTGATCTGCTGTTGGCGCAGCGCCGATGTCAACTCCTTCGTCCATCTCAGGGGCGCATGCGAACATAACAAGTATGAGTGCTGCAAGGCCGACAAGTTTTTGTATATATTTTGCTTTTTTCATTTCTGTATAATTTTAATATTCAATAAAATATCCGCTATCGGGTTATTGGTAGGCTGGTACCATTTGTTTCAACACGCCTTCGTTGGTGTTCCTGATTTCGCTTGCCGGGATCGGGAACATGCCCCAGGTGTTGGGGTTATACGTCCTGACGGCGAAGTCAGCCGGGTTTGGAATTCCCGAAGGAACATTGAAGCTTGCGTTGATGCGAGCAGCAGCATAAGCTTGGCCTCTTCTCAGAAGATCCCATTTGCGTAAGCCTTCGCCTCCAAATTCAACACGGCGTTCGTGATAGATGGCATCTAGCGTAAGGCTGGTCAAAGCAGCTCCTGCGCCCAAAGAGCGGGTCCTTACCTGGTTGAAATAACCAAGGGCTTTCGATGGATTGTCGGTCAGGAACAATTCGGCGGCCATTAACAACACTTCGGCATAACGGAGGTCGATAAAGTTCCGTGGGAAGTTATGAGACGGATCTCCGCCTGAGCCAATGTACGCGCTTTGTGCCATGTATTTCCTGTTGAAATAACCGGTGTTCATAAAAGCTTTCGTGTATTTGGTCATCAGCACATCGGCATTGTAAATGGTGGCGTCTTTTCGTGGGTCACCCGGTTCAAATTCGTTGGCCAGGCTCCAGGTAGGCTGGGCAAACGACCATCCGGGGAAAATAGAGGCATCGCCTTCAGGATTGCGCACACTTAGCCAAACCGATGAGAAATTGCCGTTGATGTTCCAGCCTCCCCAATCGCCTGATTTGGCTTTTTCTGAATATTGGATTTCGAGGATTGCCTCTCTGCTGTTTTGTTTCGACCAATCCCAGAGGTCGGTATAGTTCGGAAGCAAAATGTATTGGTTGCTTGCTATAATTTGCTCCAAAGCAGCCTGAACGTAGGCTTTGTCGACAGTAGTTGAGCCGTTGCTCAAAGCTGGAACTCCCATCACCGGTTTAGCGAAACCTTCGTGGTACAAATAGATGCGGGCCAACAAAGCTTGCGCCGCTGCTTTTGAAACACGGCCTTTCTCGTTCGTTGAGATTTGGACCGGCAACACCGGAATAGCTTTCAACAAATCGGTAGCGATTTGGGTGAATATTTCGGCAGGAGCGCTTTGCGGGATGGTTTTGTAATCCTCAACGCTAGGCAAAACATCGGTAATTAAAGGCACAAACCCGTAGTGCCGCACCAAGTCCCAATAGAAATAGGCACGCAGGAACAAGGTCTCGGCCTCCATCCGGTTTTTAAGCCCATCGGTTTTCCACTCGATACCAGCCTGCTTCTGTAAATAAAGGTTGGCACGATAAATCCCTGAATAACAACGGTTCCATAAATCGCCTGAAGAATTGTTTTCAGGGGTCATCTTAAACATTTCCATTTCCTGCCATTGGCTCATGTCGTTCACATTGGCGCCGCCACAAAATGCGTCGTCCGAAAAAATGTCGGACATTGTAGGTACAAATTGCCAGTTCTGGACCGAATAGGCATCGTAAACAGCAGTTAGAGCCAAAAGCGCCTGATCCTCTGTTTTGTAGTAGTTGGCTTCAACCTGACCTGTTTTAGGTTCCAGTTCCAAAAATGAGTCAGAACAGGAGATGCTTCCGAAAACTAAAGCCAGAATGGAGGTCACATATATTATATTCTTTTTCATATTCCTATATTTTTTAATTGGCTTCATTAAAATGTGATGTTGATACCGCCCAGTACCGTGCGGGCTTGCGGATAAATACCATGGTCGATGCCATTGCTGAATACGCCACCGCCAATTTCAGGATCATAACCTTTGTAGTTGGTTACGGTCAAAAGGTTCTCGGCGGTTACATAAAGGCGTAGGTTTTTGATCTTGATGTACTCGGTGATGCTTTTTGGCAACGTGTAACCGAGGGTAATGTTCCGAAGCCTGACAAAACTGCCATCGTGAACAAAGAAATCGCTTACGGTTTTCATGTTCTGGTTGTCGTCGACAAAGGTTACGCGAGGATAAGTGTTCGAAGTTCCTTCTCCAGTCCAACGGTTCAGCCAGTCGGCGCGGTAGTTGGTGCCGTTCACATCGTAACGACGGGTTGCATCGTACACTTCCTGTCCCAGTGCGGCATACAGAAACATGTTAAAATCGAATCCCTTGTATTCGAGGTTCAGGTTTAAGCCTCCGGTGAAATCGGGATAAGGAGAACCGAGTTCAACACGGTCGGCATCAGTAATTCTGCCATCGCCGTTTTCGTCAATAAATTTGATGTCTCCAGGTTTTGCCGAGGGTTGAATTTTGCCGCCGTCAGCGTTTACGTATGCTGCAATGGCCGCTTCGTTCTGGAAAATGCCATCGGTTTTTACGCCATAAAATACACCCATTGGTGTTCCAACTTCAGCGAAAAGTACACCGGCCTGACCGAATCCGCCATCGCCGCCCTGTAATCTTTTTTCAGAGTTTTGTATGTCGAGTACTTCGTTTTTATTGTACGCTCCGTTTATCGAGCCATTGAAATACACTTTCCCGAATTGTTTTTTGTAGCTCACTTCGGCTTCGAAACCCGAGTTGCGCACCGAACCTCCGTTGATCGTTGGAGCAGAGTTTCCTACCAACATCGGTACCGGAGCGGTCACCAACCAGTCTTTGGTCGTTTTTACGTAGTAATCGAGGGTAACCCTGAGGCTGCTTCCGAGTGTCGCGAAATCAAGACCAATGTTGGTTTGTTCCGAAGTCTCCCATTTCAGTGACGGATTCGCAATACGTGTTGGTCGAACGCCGTTGTATTGTGTTTTGCTGTCGCCGAAATAGTAAATGTTTTGATTTCCGATGATGGAGGTGTACCCAAAGTTCCCGATGTTTTCACTTCCGTTTTGTCCCCAGCTTGCGCGAAGTTTCAACAGGTCGATTACATCAGAAGATCCGCTCAGGAAATCTTCTCTTGAAATAACCCAGCCTGCTGCCACTGATGGGAAATAACCGTATTTGTTTTTGTCGCCAAAACGCGAGGACCCGTCACGACGGATGGTTGCTGTCAGCATATAGCGATCGAGAAAATCGTAGTTTAAACGGCCGAATAACGAAGCAACGGTATGCTCGGAATAACCGCCCGCGGCGTTAGCACTTTCCGGGTCAGTAGCATTATCAATATAAGCGTGTTCGAAGTCGTCAAAAATAACATCCGATTTTTCGCCGTGCAGGTTCTCGAACATATCTTTGAAAGCGGTGGTTCCGGCCATTACTGTGAAATGGTGGGCATCGATGGTTTTGTCATACGTCAACACATTTTCGAAGTTCCATCTCGAATACAGGTTCATGGTTTTTGAAGCCCGGTCGGTGATCGTAAAGTGCAAGGCATCCAAATAATAGAATGGGGTATAGCTACGAGTGTTGACCAGGGCCATTTCTCCGCTGTATGTAGTCCTGAAATTTAGTCCAGCCAATGAGGAATTGATTTTGCTGAAATCGATTTCAGCAAATAACCCGCCAATGAGTTTACTGGTTTTAGTGGCCGAATTTACCTGGTCGAGCAAGGCAACCGGATTGGTGATTTCTTGCAGTCCAATTCCAAAATCATCGGGCGTTGCCCACGATCCATCGGAATATTTTACCGGAACAATTGGAGGCATGTTTACTGCTTGGGCCAAACCGTTTCCGAAGTGGCTGTTCGTATCAATTCCTTTGCTGCCGATGTAAGCAAGGTTTAAGTTGGTGCCAAATTTTAAGAACCCAAACTCGGCGGTCGTATTTAAACGGTAACCAAACTTTTCGAATTCCGATTTCCCTTTGGCAACAATACCATCCTGTTTGAAATAGTTGATTGACGAAGAATAGCTGATTTTATCGGTTCCGCCGTTGAAGGAAACAGAATGGTTTTGTTTTGGCGCATTGTAGTTGAACATTTCGTCCTGCCAGTCGGTATCAGCCGAAAAGCCTGCAATATCGGCGGGTGAAAATTTGGGGCTCAAACCACCGTTCATCGCAGCTTCGTTGGTCAACAACACATATTCCTGGCTGTTGAGCAAGCGCAGTTTGCGCCAAGGGTTTTGTACGCCAAGGTAGCCATCGTAACTAACCACCATTTTAGAGTCTTTTTTACCGCTCTTGGTAGTGATCAGGATAACACCGTTTGCACCGCGGGCTCCATAAATAGCGCTCGAAGCAGCATCTTTCAGTACTTCGATCGATTCTACATCGTTCGAATTGAGGAAATCGGTGCCTGCACCGCTCATTGGCAATCCATCAATAATGTAAAGAGGTTCGGCGTCGCCGTTGGTGCCGATGCCACGAATCCGGATCGAAACCTGATCGCCTGGCTGGCCCGAGTTGCTTGAAATAACAACACCTGCGGTTTTACCCTGAAGGGCCTGGGTGACCCGCATGTCGGAGGTTTTTTTAAGCTCATCGCTGCTTACTTTACTGATGGCTCCGGTAACCAGACTTTTTTTCTGGGTTCCGTAACCAACTACCACCACTTCATCAATATCGGTTTGCTCGGCGGCTAAAGCGACGTTGATTACTGAACGAGATTCGACAGGAATTTCCTGTGTTTTCATTCCAACAAACGAAAAAACCAAAGTAGCGTTAGCTGGTACACTTAACGTGTATGCTCCATCTATATTGGTTATTTGTCCGGTGGTTGTTCCTTTCACAACAACACTTACTCCGGGAATAGGTTGTCCATCGTCTGCTGACGTGACAACTCCCCTTATCTGCAAGCCCTGCGCAAATCCTGCTAGAGTGCCTGCAATAATTAAAAGAGCTAAAACGGCTTTTTTCATAAGTAAATAAATTTTCAGAAAAGGTTTCTAAAATAATGATTGTTAAATTGCACGTATTGTGCGATTTCGGTGGTACAAATCTATGGCATAAATTACCGTTGTGAAAGAAAAGTGCTACTGCAAAAATACGTCAGAGGTAATGTGTTATTACATCAATAATACATCAGTCATTTTTCTAATTAATTATTTAATAGTGTTTTAATATCAATTAACCGAAAAATAACAATACGACATCATGTGATTTTCGCTACACACCATATTTCATGTGATTATAAATCAATGATCATTCGGGTCAGGTTCTGGTCGCGGTCGATGTTCATTTTTTTGCGGACGCGGTACCGGCAAATTTCAACTCCGCGAACCGATATATTCATCAGCGGTGCTATTTCTTTAGTCGAAATGTTCATTCGCAAGTAGGCGCAAAGTCTCAATTCTTTTGGGGTAAGATTGGGGTGTTGGTTTTTGAGCCGGGTCAAAAAGTCCTCGTGGACTTCGTCAAAAGCGGTTTCAAAAACTTCCCATTGCTTCTTGTGGTCAATGTCTTTATCAATTTTAGTGATCAATGAGGTTATTTTATCTTTCAACGCTTCATCGGCGCTTAGCTTTTTTAGTTTTTCCAGTTCGTCTTTTATCCGCAGGAGGAATTTGTTTTTCCGGATTAAATCCATCGTTTGATTGGCCAATTCCTTGTCGCGATGGATCATTTCTATTTTAAGCTTGTCGTTCTTTAGGTTGATAATTTTCTTCTCGGCCAATAGTGCCTGTCTTTTAAAATCCTGCTCTTTTTGTCGGTATGAACGAAGGTGTTTCAAGCGTTCTTTCCTTTTCGAGATTTCAATTCGTTTAAGCACAATCCAGACAATGAAAAGGACAAGTCCGATAAATGCCAGAAAATAAACGCCATAGGCATAGATCGATTTGTACCATGGCGAATTTACGGTGAATGCCAGTTGGTATTCGGTACTTTCGATGCCCATTTGATTGCGGGCTTTAACCGCAAAAACATAATCATTGGGTGGCAGTTTAGCGAATTCAATGTAGGGGGTAGTGCTCCATTCCGACCATTTGTTGTTGTACCCCGATAGCAAATAGCTGTACTGGATGTTGTCGTGGTTGTCGTACGATGGCGATGTGTATGAAAAACGGAACGTGTTATTTATAAATGGAAAACTGAATTCAACAGGTTTGGTGTTCTCTGAATCCGGAGTATAATTTCCATAAAAGAAGGTGCTATCTAAATAAATCGCCGTTGCTCTGGTCAGGTAGGTGGCAAATTTGGGTGTGTCGGTGAATTTGGTGAAGGGCGAATAGTGGGCAAAACCGTCTTCTGTCCCAAAAAACACATGGTCATCGGCATAGGCATAAACCGATTCAAATCCGCTGATAAATTTGCCGGTCAGCAATCCAAAAGGAGCGCTTACATCTTTGTAACTCATGTCTTCCTGAATCCTGAAAACTCCTGTTTTGTTTTTTGCCATGCTCCATGCCACATACCAAATGTTGCCGGCTTTGTCTTCTTTCACGTACGAAATATCTTTCAACGGATGTAAAATCTGATTGAAATATCCCGAAGACCCGAAGCTGTCGGAGGCCGGATTGTATTCGTAAATGCCCGCGTTGGAGGTTACCAGTATTTTCCCTTTGATTTTATATACGTTCAGATTATAGTTGGTGGGCAAGCCGTCTTTCGAGGTGTAAAACCGAAATGTTCGGATACTGTCGATGGAATTGCTCATCTCAATTTTATAGATGCCCTTAAAACCGTGGCTCATCCATAAATTGCCATTTTCGTCTTCCTCGAAAATGCGGCACGATTCAATAAATCCTTTGATGACGCCTCCATAAACCCAACTGTTATTTTGCTTTTTGTAGTAGGTCAGCCCGCTGTATGTGCCGCCTATTAAATATCCCGGAAATTGTTTCAGGGCGTGAAATTTCCATGCTCCCGGAATTTTGCTGATCTGCCGGGCTTTCTCCTCTTCAATGATGTAGGTCCCATTGTTGTGCCCGCACAAAAGAATATTGTCGTGGATTCCCAGATACCAAACTTGTCCATTCGTTCCGGGTACCAGGTCGAAATTGTTGCTGGTCCGGTCATCGTTCCAGCCTTTTACAAATAAGCCCTGATTGGTCCCCAGATAGATTTTCCCTTCGTGAATAATGGAAGTGTAGCCGGCTCCGATTCCGTCCGATTGTTGCAAGAAAGTGATGGGAGAGTTGATATTCAGGTAATCAATACCATTGTCGAGGCCAAGCCACAGGTTTTTATCGCGATCGGCAAATACCTTTAAAATAGTATTGTTTTGAAGTCCCTTTTGCCGGTTTATATGCTGAACAACCTCTCCATATTCGTTGATGATAAAGAGCCCATCCTGAACAGTGCCGATGGCGATGTAATTTTCGTGGGTAATGGTGGCGCTGAAAATCTGATTCCTTTTAAACCGTTCATTAACCGGTATTTTCCACTCACGTAATTCATTGTTGCTGAATATGAAAATGCCTTTGTTTAAGGTGAAAATCATCAAGTCGTTCCCCTTTCGGTACGGTAGGATCGACCAGATTTCTTCTCCCCTAATGTTTTCGCACCCGGGCAAGGCGTGTAGTTTATTTGCCGAAAGTTCAAGGATTCCTTTTTCAATGTCGTTAAAATACAATCGTCCGTTTACATGAAATGAACTTTGAAATCGGTTGGGGGCTTCGATTACGGAAACAGTACTGTCGTTTCGGTATATAAAGGCGCAATTGTATGACTGGAATATGATTTTATTGTCCACTTCGGTGATATTCCAGATGTCATCAAAGTTATGGAATGCGGCTGGTATGTATTTTTTTAACGACCGGAATTCCATTCTTCCGGTTTTGCCGACCTGCATTTTCCCAAGCTCATTATAGGCGCCAACATAAACCACTCCGCCCTTTGAAATATGTACCGACCGGACGATCGATGAGTTTTGCATCCGGTACAACTGCCAGTTCACCCCATCAAAATGGAGCAATCCGTCGTTATTGGCAAAATACAAGAACCCGCGCTGGTCCTGTGCTATCGACCAGTTCTGTGTACCTCCCCTGTATTCTTTTTTCGGGTAGTTATGGATGTAGGGAACGCCGATGTTGATGATTTCTGCGGAAACATCGCTGCCCAACAATAGGGCAAAAACGAACAGGCTGATTAATTTTTTGCACATATCCAGAAGAGGTAATACGAATTCATAAAAGGTTAACGCCATCTGCGCTCAAACGATTTAAATATACAATTATTTGCTTTGTTTTGGAATGATTTGGCTTTTTGGGAAAAGACCGGTGGAAGTTTTCAAAAGAGAAAGGCCGGACAGAAATTAATCTGGCCGGCCTCTTTGATCTTTAATAAGAGTCTATGCTGGAAGCAATTTATTCAAAGCACTTTTGACTGAAGAACTTAACTGGTTCGCTGCAGTTTTCACCATCAACTGTCCAGGTATTGCCCGATTGGAGCAACTCGTCCATGCACGAAACTTTACGTTTTGCCTGAATGTTTTCGATCTGCTTGGCCATCTCCTGGTCGTAAACCGGAGCTTCAACACTGCGAATAACGCCCATCGCCACTGGAAATTCGGGAAGCGCCATGTTGATCAGCACGACTTGTAGTCCGAGGTTGTCTTCGGAGGGGTCGTGAACCAAAATGTCATCTCGGGTAATGCCGTTTTTTCCAATTTTAACTACTTTCAATTTGCCGTTTTCCAGCATCAAACCTTTGTCTTCCTGCTCACCAAAAATCATCGGCTGACCTTTCTTCAGGAATATCTGACGTTCGGCACGGAATTTCGGATCAGAAACGAAATCGTGGATACCATCGTTGAAAATCACACAATTCTGTAAAATTTCAACCACCGAAGTTCCTTTGTGAACGGCGGCATCGGCCAGTACTTCCTGCGTGTGCTTTACGTTGTTGTCGACCGAGCGGGCGAAGAACGTTCCGCGTGAGCCCAATACCAATTGTCCGGGCACAAACGAATCTTCGATGGTTCCGTAAGGTGAAGTTTTGGTAATCACACCTCTCTCCGAAGTTGGCGAATACTGGCCTTTGGTAAGCCCGTATATTTTGTTGTTGAAAAGGATCAGATTAAGATCGATATTTCTGCGAACCAGGTGGATAAAATGGTTTCCCCCGATGGCCAAACCATCTCCATCGCCGGTAATTACCCAAACGGTCAGGTCAGGATTGGCCGACTTTACGCCCGACGCTACGGCTGTTGCACGTCCGTGAATGGTATGGAAGCCATAGGTGCTCATGTAATACGGAAACCTCGAAGAACAGCCAATTCCTGAGATGACCGCAAAATCTTTGTGCGCGATATCCATATCGGCCATGGTCTTTTGAACCGCATTCATAATGGCATAATCGCCACACCCCGGGCACCAGCGCACTTCGGCTGCACTCTTAAAATCTTTGGCAGTATAATTAAATTTTGTCATGATTAAGCCTCCAGTATTGTTTCAAATTTTTCAACTAATTCGTGTACCGAGAAAGGCAAGCCTTTCATTTTATTTACCTGGTAATAATGGAGCCCCGGCACTTTGTCGCGCAGGTAGCTGGCAAATTGGCCAAGGTTTAATTCGCACACCACTATTTTTTTGAATTTGCTGAAAACTTCAGCCGTATTTTTTGGCAATGGCTTGATGTAGTTGAAATGAGCCAGGCTAACCTTTTTGCCTGCATCTTGCATGGCACGCACCGAGCTGATCATGTGTCCATAGGTTCCGCCCCAGCCAACAACCAGCAAGTCGCCTTCGGGTTCGCCAATTACTTCCAGTTCAGGAATCATATCGACTACTTTTTCCACTTTAGCCGCCCTTATTTCAGTGTTGATGTGGTGATTTTCCGGATCGTGGCTAACAGCGCCGGCAGCATTTTTTTCCAATCCGCCAATGCGGTGCTGGAAACCTTCCATTCCGGGAACGGCCCATTCCCTTGCCAATGTTTCCGGATCTCGGTTGTACGGTTTAAACAATTCGGGATTGGTCGCTTTGCGTGGAGTAATCGGTGGTAACTCGTCCATTGTAGGAACCCGCCAGGGTTCGCTTCCGTTGCCCAAAAATCCGTCGGTTAAAAGAACCACGGGAACCATGCGTTCCAACGCAATTTTACACGAAAGGTAGGCGTAGTAAAAACAGTCGGAAGGAGTGCTCGCGGCTAAAACAACCAGCGGGCTTTCGCCGTTCCTCCCGTATAATGTTTGCAGTAAATCAGATTGTTCGGTTTTGGTTGGCAGGCCGGTTGATGGGCCGCCACGCTGAACATTTACAACGACCAATGGTAGTTCGGCCATTACTGAAAGCCCCAGTGCTTCTGATTTTAAGGCAAAACCTGGTCCTGAAGTGGAGGTTACAGCCAGATCGCCGGCAAAGGCTGCTCCAATGGTGGTACAAATCCCCGCTATTTCATCCTCAGCCTGAAATGATTTTACGCCCAGGTCTTTTCGTTCGGCCAAAGCCTGCAAAATATCGGTGGCCGGAGTAATAGGGTAGGAGCCGATAAAAAGGTCGAGCCCGGCTTTTTCAGCGGCGGCAATAAATCCCCATGCTGTCGCATTGTTCCCGTTAATATTGCGGTAAGTGCCTTTTTCGATTGGGGCAGGATGCACAATGTATTGTGGCGTCATGTGTTGAAGGTTCATCCCGTAATTGTATCCGGTATGAAGAACTATAAGGTTTGCTTCAGCAATCAATGGACTTTTCTTTCCGAATTTAGATTGAATAAACTTTTCGATGTAATCCAGCGGACGATCGAACATCCAGCAGATTAAACCCAGGGCAAACATGTTCTTACAACGCAAAATACTCTTGTTGTCGAGTTCCAGTTCCTTCAGACTTTCTTTGGTCATGCTGGTGATCGGAACCGGAATCAACGAATAATCGTTGAGTTTTAACTCAGTAAACGGATCGTCGGTTTTAAACTGGGCTTTTTCCAGATTTTTTCCGCTGAAGGAGTCAACGTCAAAAATAATTGATGCGGCCGGGTTTAAAAATAAGGCATTTGCCTTCAGGGCTGCCGGATTCATTGCGACAAGCACGTGGGCCAGATCACCCGGGGTTGTTACTTTTTTTGTACCCAATTGTACCTGAAATCCCGAAACTCCTCCCACTGTACCCTGCGGTGCCCTGATTTCGGATGGATAATCAGGAAAAGTCGAAATGTCGTTTCCCAAT
>JAUYEQ010000300.1 GCA_030691295.1 Bacteroidota bacterium | reverse complement strand
GGTTTTGAACCATTCGTTCAATTCGAGCCCAATGGTTAAAATGTACTGGAACGAAACATTGAAGCGACCGGCTGCCGACAATCCATGGTTTAACCAAACATCGCCAAACACCACCTATTTCTGGGGTTCGGATTTTAACCATGAAAGTCAGGCTACCAAAGATTTTGTTGACCGGGTGAACAAATACTGGCTGACCGAATACAAAGTCGATGGTTTCCGCTTCGATTTCACCAAAGGTTTTACAAATACTCCAGGTGATGGCAGCGGACACGATGCTGCGCGAATTGCAATCCTGAAACGAATGGCCGACAAAATATGGGAAGTCAATCCCAAAGCATTTGTAATTCTTGAACATTTTGCTCCGGATACTGAAGAAAGAGAACTGGCAGATTATGGAAACGGGATGTTGATTTGGGGCAATGCAAACTTCACTTTTAGTGAAGCCACCATGGGATACAACGAATCCGGCAAATCTGACCTTAACCGGGCCTCCTATCAGTCAAGAGGTTATTCAAAACCCAGACTTTTAGCCTACATGGAAAGTCACGACGAAGAACGGCAGGTATTTAAAACAATGACTTACGGAAATTCACTCGGCACCTACAATACCAAAGAGCTCAATACTGCCCTCGAACGCAGCCAACTGGCAACAGCTTTCTTTTTATCGCTTGCAGGCCCAAAAATGATCTGGCAATTTGGCGAAATGGGGTACGATTTTTCAATCAATTACTGCGAAAACGGCACCATCAACGACAATTGCCGGACTAATCCAAAACCATTACGATGGGATTACCTTGAAAACAGCAATCGTCAAAAACTTTTCGATGTATATTCGGCCATGTTACGGTTACGTGCCATGTATGATGTTTTTACTTCAGGAACAGAAACCCTTACGGTGTATGGTGAAACAAAGATGATTCAACTCAAACTGGGCGATCATAACATCACACTTGCCGGCAATTTCGCTTTGAATTTGAAAGCTGTCACCCTCAATTTTCAACATACCGGTATCTGGTACGAATTTTTTAGCGGCAACGAACTAAATGTTACAGATCTATCCACATCCATTCTCCTGAGCGCCGGAGAATATCGTTTGTACAGTGATGTGAAATTACCGGCATTCAAAGATCTGGCAACTAGTATTCATGAAAAAGTAACTCATTCAACCATACGCGTTTATCCAAATCCTGCAAGCGATCAGATTCAAATCGAATCGGAAGAAATGATTCGATCTGCTGAATTGTTTACGATCGATGGAAAAATTATCAAAAAGGTAAATCCAAATTCTAAAACATTAAATATCAGATTAGTGGGATTGAACGCGGGAATGTATTTTCTGCGGGTACAAACCGGAGGTCGAATTTTCACCGAAAAAATTGTTATGAATTAAAAACATATAATTCGTATCGATTTTTGATTAATTTTAACCAGGTTCATAAACAGTAAAACCCGGAGATATGAGACGATTCTTCTTGCTTCAGGTAATAATGGTTTTAATGGTCGGATTTGGCTACGGAGTTCAACCTATGAGAAAACCATTTCTTCAGATTACGGTTGATGGGAAACCATCAAAAAGTGGTGATGTTTTAACTGTAAAGCCCGGTCAAAAGGTTTTGATTAATGTTGATTTGGAGGGCGGACGCAGAGACTTCTGCAAATTTCCGGATACGTATGCCGACATTGCCGGTACTGCTCAGATTCTTTCGAGAGGAAAAGATGGAATAACTTATCAGATTAATGGCCAAAATGCGGTTTGGAAACTACTTAATGAAGATTTCCGTTTTGCAGCCGACCAATTCCTTCAAATTGATTCAAAAAACATGCAATCAGCCGAAATTACAGTATCAAGCCTGCAATTCTCACAATCCTATCTCAAAATTACCGGCAAAGCCAGCTGGCAGTTTAGTCAGGGCGGACAAATAATTGGCGAGGAAAATACTGCAGAAGGTACGCTCTATTTCAAAGTTGAGGGCGAAACAGATGTTTGGTTCTCATCTCAAAATATCAAGGCTACAGGCATTAAAAATGAACTGGTTCATGAAAAACTTCAGGAGGTACAATCGGCTTGTGACAGTATCGAATTAAATTTCTTCCGGCTCAATTTTCCTGCAGTGCAGCAGTCTGTCCGCGACCTTCAGAATTCGGTGAAAGTGCTGAAATCGACCATAGACGAGGTAAAGAGCGGCAATCCTTCCTATAAGACAGCAATCGTTTTTAAGGGGCTTCCGAGCGATGAGCCATTTAAGGACATCACTGCATTTTCGGATATAAAGCCTGAATGGGACTCGCTCGAAACTTTGGTAAATAATTCAAAACAACAACTGGCAACACTTCCGGCCCAGTCAACTCCGCAAAACAACGACCAACTGATTCGGATTATTACCGGCTATGTAAACTGGCAAAATTCACTTCATGAAGATACCTTTAAAGAATTTTCGCGGTATATACCTGATTTAGTTTCTGAAATTATACTAATGCCCGAAAACATACGGAAGGTTGCTGAAGTAAAATCGGTTGCCAATTATGCTCAGACGATCAGCGATTTAAATGCTTTTCTCGACCAGCGAATTTTGCAGATACCCGACGAAATTCAGAAGATCAATACCACCCAAACAAGGCTTCAGGCTGTGCGTTTGTTCGATGGAATGCTCCGTAGCTATTTCTCTTCCATCAATTGGGCTGAATGGCAAAATACCAGGGGTTTTTAGAAATATTTCTTCACACAGTACACCTTTTAACTCCTATAAATATACAATGCAAAACGGCCACTCCCGAAAGAGCAGCCGTTTAAACAAATAATTATGGAATGGATTGATTAGTATCCAGGATTTTGCTGTAATTGAGGCGCTTTGTTCATTTCATCGCGCGATAAAGGAACCCAGTAGAATTTTTTATCAGAAAATGATCTATCATCGGCCTTATCGGTTTTGTTGTGCTTCCATATTGTGTATCCATTGTCGTAATGTTCTATTCTCATTCCATAAACATTTTCGATTACCTGTTCCGCAATCATCCAACGACGAATATCGTAGAAGCGATGACCTTCGCCAAAGAATTCGATGTTCCTTTCATGACGGACATATTCACGTGCTACGGCCTGATCTGCTGTTACCCTGTCGGGTAACCCTGCACGGTTTCTTACCATATTCATCGCATCAATACCCTTTTGTAAGTCGGAGCCTCCCAATTCAATGCAGGCTTCAGCATAATTCATCAGAATTTCAGCATAACGGAACTCTACCCATGTATTGGTATTCCGAAAATACTGGCCGGCACTCGTTGGATCCAATAATTTTTTGATGTAATAGCCATTTTTAGTGCCATTCCAGGCTTCGATCAAACCCTGCCGGGTATCAATTCCACTTTTATAAGGAGTTTCATCACCAACATTTTTAAAATAATATCCGGTCTGTATTTTATTGTCCGGTTCCAGCCCAGCAGCATCTGAAGGTCTTTGCTGCCAGGGAGCTCCATCATATAATACACATGCATAGAAACGAGGTTCACGTCCATTATACGGATTGCGAAGTGGGTCTGAGGCCATTTCTGTGGCCGTTGCGGTTCGTAGATCCATGTCACCGGGCTTATATTTGTCCCATTGAAATTTGGAACCATCAGCCATTTCAAATCTCCTTACTGCCGGTTCTGTCGGGTTATTATTCCCCCAGTTATGATATCCGTTTGGCCCGTACCAAATATTTGCATTATTGACATTACCTCCACTTAGAGGAAATTGTATTCCCCAAATAGTTTCGCTGTTCCATCCCGCTTTTTGGTTGAAAATACTGAAATATGTATCTGAGTAATTCTTTACATCTGCCTCTGTCAATACCGCAGGTGGATCATTAACTGTTCCGACTAAAGAGAAAGTTCCGTATTTGCCATCCATAACATCCTTTGCGGCATCGCGGGCTTGTTGCAACAAGGCTTGCTGACTTCCGGCAGGGAATGAAATCAAAGCATTGGATGCCTGTTCTGTCCAGCCACCATTGGTCAATTTACTCGCGCAGAAAAGAAGAACTCTTGATTTTAAAGCAGCAGCAGCAGCACGATTTGCGCGCCCCTGTTCCATAGATGCAGGTAGAATATCGATAGCACTTTGAATATCTTTAAGTATAAAATCAAGTGTTTCTTTGAGCGATGATCTTTTAGCCGAAGTAAAATCATCCTCCAGTTTATAAGGTTCATCCTTAAGTACAGCACCTCCATACACCATTAAAAGTGTACCATATTCGTATGCTCTGATAAAATAGGCCTCTCCTATTATCTGCTTTTTCAGGTCGTCCTGCGGTGAACTAGTAGTTGGTACAGCATCCACATTTGCAAGAATCCGGTTAATATCCTGTATATTTCGGTAAAGGTTATTCCAGCGCAAATAGCCACCTTTGCCATCGTCGGTGAAAAATCCTAGCTGATCAGGACTCATTGTTCCTTTGAGCATTACATAATTTGCCGGACGGTGAATACAAAGGAGTAGGTCTGTACCTGAATCTAAAAGGTCTTCACGGGCACCCAAAATACCATCATCAGTATTTCCACCCATCCTGTCGTAACATTTTCCAAGGTAAGCATTTACAACATTGATATCTGAAAAAGCAAGTTGTTCATTGAATGTGTCAACCGCCTTCTTATCAAGGATATCTTCCTGACAGGAAACTGCAATCATCATAAAGATTATGAGCGCTGATATATTGAAATTTAATTTTTTCATATTCTAACTTTTTATGTGTTATAAATATTTATTAGAAAGTAATGTTAGCGCCAATGGCAAATGTTTTCATGGTAGGATACACGCCAGGATTGTTAGTTTCCGGATCCCACTTCTTTGTCGCGCTATAAAGCAATGCAAGATTGTTGCCTGTAAAATATACACTAGCTCTTGCAATACCAATTTTTGTATAGTACTTAGTTGGAATTGCATAATTCAGAACCACATTTTTCAAGCGGCAGTAGGCAGTATTTTCAAGCCAGTAATCGCTCATACGAACATCTGGCGACCAGTATAAGTCGTCGCGGTTATATGCCCTTGCAATGTTGGTTACTGTGTTTGTTGGTGTCCATCTGTTTTCAAATTGCCATTTGTAGTAGTTACCAGCTTCACCACGGCGATTGTCGTACTGGCTGTGTTTCAGAAATTCGCCCTGTCCCTGAATCTGCACTGATAATGTAAACGATTTGTATCCGACTGTAATATTACCTCCATAAAATGTTTCGGGCGCATCAACCTTATCGAATAAAATCCGGTCATCGCCGGTAATTTCTCCGTCACCCGATACATCCTTGAAAATCACATCACCTGGTTTTGCATCTGAAAGGTGTGGCGTTGCGTCAATCTGCGCCTGATCTTTGTAAATGCCAATTGCATCATACATTAGCCAGGCACCATATGAATGTCCTGTTAGTTGTTGCCATGGTTGAGCCGTTTTTGGTTCGTCCATTTTAACAATTTCATTATGGTTATAGCTAAAATTAGCTGTCACATCAATGCGTAAATTTTTATTGATGGCTTTATGGAAACCTCCGTCAAGTTCAAATCCGCGATTATCAACAATCCCAAGGTTCTCTTGCGGTAACGACAGGCCTGTAAAGTTCGGAACCGAAGCATCTTTGGTTACCAGAATATCTTCCCTTTTGTTATAGAAGAATTCAGTATTCAAATGGAAAAGATCATTTAAAATTTTTGAATCGAACCCAAGATTATAAGTAGTCTGTGTTTCCCAGGTAATATACGGATTGGCAATAGTAGGAGGCCCAACCACAGTCTGTATTGCCCCGCTGGTGCCAAATACCATACCTGTGCCAATACCATATTTATCCATAAACTGGAACGAATTACCCGGATCCATACCCATCATTCCAAAGGATGCCCTAAGTTTGAAGTAGTTGATAAACGCCAAATTTTCTTTCCAGAAGTTTTCTTCTGAAGCACGCCATCCTGCCAATATTCCGGGAAAATACCCCCAACGTTTCGATTCAGGAAATTTAAGGGAACCATCCGCACGGAAAACTACTTCAGCCAGATATTTCCCTTTGAAGTCGTATGTGGCTCGTCCAATCCACGATTTACGGGCATAAATCGTGGCAGATCCGGTAATGTTCTGGTCTTTAGCATTTCCTGCATCCATGGTTTGAATAATGGAAGAAATGTAGTATTTGCGATAGGCATAAAATTCATTCCAGTCGCTCTGGTACTGCTCAAAACCACCAAACAATGAAATATTATGGTCTCCAATTGATTTAAAATAATTGGCATTAATCATTGCGGTTTGGTTGATGGTGCGATTATACCTTTCATTGTTTTCCGGAGAAGAAAGTCCCCTCAATGTAGGAGTTAAAGGCATACTTGTAATATATCCGTCAGAACCCCGCACTGCCTTATCCCAGTTTGGATAATACAATACCCAAGGCTGATAGAATGCCTTGTTATAATAATTCGTGAGATCATAATTGTAACTCCCGGTAAAAGAAAGCCCTTTGATAAACGGAACAGTAATTGTTGCATTAAATGTGCTTAATAACCTGTATGTTTTCTGGTCATTTTTCCCTGCGCTAAAAGTGGAAGTTTCAACCGGGTTATCACCATACTCAATGTCCGGACCTGGTTCTCCGGTTGGCCAGAAAGACCAGTTGGTAGGAACCAAACGGGTGGACTGACCGACAATTGCATCAGCGCTCTTGTATGGATAAATACGATTATTAATAAAACCGGCAAGTTCAACTCCTGTTTTCAACCAATCATTAATTGGCATCTCCAGTTTAGTCCTTACATTATACTGTTTGTATTTAGTTGATGATGCTTTATAGAATGCATCGTCAGTTTTATACCCGAAAGAAACATAATACTTCATCCCTTTTGCCCCACCGTCAAGTGTTACGTTGTGCCTGGTTGTGGTAGTCCATTTCTTAATTAAGTCGCCATACCAGTCTGTATTGGGGTGCTCCCACGGGTCTTTCCCGCTTCTGAAAAGCTCAATATCTTCATCTGTATATCTACGGGCTTTACCTTGAGCTACCTGATATTCTGAAAGCATTGTTGCGTATTCATATGCATTCGTAACTTCGGGAAGAATGGTAGGGGTCATAACACCCTCATAAAACTGATAATTCAACCGAGGTTTGCCTTCTGCTCCAGATTTCGTCTGGATAAGAATTACCCCATTTGCTGCCTGAGCTCCATATATTGCTGCCGACGCATCCTTCAAAACAGATAGACTTTCTATGTCATTTGGGTCAATTTCATCCATCGAACGGCCAGGTACCCCATCAATCACAACAAGTGGAGCTGTTTCAGACCTGTTGGACATACGGCTATTATCTGAATTTACGGTTGTCCGTCCTCGAACCATTATTCTTGGACTCATCTGACCCGGCTCACCCGTTTGCTGCATAACTGTCATCCCCGGTATAAGACCTGAAATGGCATTGGAAACGTTCATCGCAGGAATTGCAAGAAGTTTTTCACCGCTAACGGATGCTACTGCGCCAACAACATTTGCACGTTTCTGAACACCATAACCCACCACAACCACTTCGTCAATGTCAGTCATTGCAGATACCAGACCAACATTTATTACTGTATTTTCATTGACTACAATTTCCTGTGATTTGTATCCAATGAATGAAAAAACCAAAGTGGTATTTCGCTCCTGGACTTCGATAGAGTAATTTCCATCAACGTCCGAAACGGTTCCAGTCGTTGTTCCCTTCACGACTACGTTTACTCCCGGAATACCTTCGTTGTTCGACGAGTCGGTAACTTTTCCGGTAACCCTAAATTGTTGTTGCACCAATTGGGTTTCCATCATAGCTTCCGTTGGTTGAATGATGATTTGGCGATCCATTACTGTATAACCAACATTGTACCCTGCGAATAAATTGTTTAGGATTTTATCGACTTGCTGATTGGAAACATTGATATCAACTTTCCTGTCAACATCAACCAGTTTACTGTTAAAAAGGAAATAAAATTCACTCTTTTCCTCAATAACGCTTAACACTTCCTTAACCTTGGCATCGTTCATTTTAAAGCTCAGCCGCGTGGTTTGCGAGTAGGAGTTTCCGGCAAAAGCCTGGAAAATAGTTAATAACACGAGATAGGATGTAAGTCTCATAACCCTTAAAACTTTTGAGTTAAAGGCAAAATAGCCTCGCACTCTGTTTAATAACAGATTTTTTTTCATACT
>JAUYEQ010000289.1 GCA_030691295.1 Bacteroidota bacterium | reverse complement strand
ATGCCCTTGAAAAATGGGCGGCACAGGAATTCCGCAGTGCAAACGGACAAATTGAATGGATTATCGCCAAGGCGCTTCGGGATGCCCGGCGAACGGTAATAAAAACAACTGAGGAAGAGCAGGAAGTGGAATCCAGTGATCAGTCGCAGTGATCAGACAACAACTGACATTCCGACAACAATTACAACAATTACAACAATTACAACAAAATAACATTAAACTATTAACTCACAAACTATTAACTCACAAACTATTACCGCCATGCAACACACAAAGTATCATTGCCCAAAGTGTGGAAATACTCAGGCAGAAGCAGATGTGATTCGTACAACCGGGAACGGCTTTTCCAGGTTCTTCAATATTCAAAACAGAAGATTTACAGCCATCACCTGTACCCGATGTAAATACAGCGAATTTTACAAAGGAACAGTCAGTAGTTTAGGCAATATTGCCGATTTTTTGGTTGGATAACCTTACGGCTTTAAATTTTCTTTAAATAGGTTGAATATGCTTTCAATCTGATGTCAAAACCAATGGTTTTAGTTTATTTTTGCACCGGTTTTAAAAAGTTAATCCTAACAAAAAATAAGTACCATGACTATTAGCGCATTACAAGCAGAAAGGGCTAAATATCAGCCAAAACTTCCAAATTCATTAAAGTCTTCAGTAAAACTGGTTGAAGGTGAAAAAACTCAATCGGTAGCCGATCAGAATGACATTGAGAAGCTTTTTCCAAATACCTACGGAATGCCACTAATTGCATTCGAGACGACGAGCGAAAAAAAGCAATATGCTGCATTGAACGTTGGCGTGATCCTTTCCGGTGGTCAGGCTCCGGGCGGTCACAATGTGATTTCAGGTATTTTCGACGGGATTAAAAATATCAATCCTGAAAGTAAATTGTACGGTTTCCTCGGCGGTCCAGGCGGGTTGGTCGATCACCAGTACATTGAGCTGACCGCAACAATTATCGACGAATTCCGCAATACAGGTGGTTTCGATATTATTGGCTCAGGACGTACCAAACTTGAAGAATCTGCACAGTTTGACAAAGGCGCTGAGATACTGAAACAATTGGATATTAAAGCTTTGATTGTTATTGGTGGTGATGATAGCAATACCAATGCATGTGTACTTGCCGAATATTATGCAGCAAAAAATACTGGAATACAGGTGATTGGTTGTCCGAAAACAATTGATGGCGACCTTAAAAACGACATGATCGAAACTTCATTTGGTTTTGATACCGCCACCAAAGTTTATGCTGAATTAATCGGTAATGTTGAACGTGACGCCACTTCAGCAAAAAAATACTGGCACTTTATTAAGCTGATGGGGCGTTCTGCTTCTCATATCGGTTTGGAATGTGCATTACAAACGCAGCCAAATATTACACTGATTTCAGAAGAAGTGGCTGAGAAGAAACAGACATTGGGTGAGATCGTTGATTATATGGTAAATATCATTGCTAAACGTGCGGCCAACGGCGAAAATTTCGGAGTTGCTTTAATTCCTGAAGGTTTGGTCGAATTTGTTCCTGAAATGAAAGCACTGATTTCAGAATTGAACGATCTGCTGGCAGAAGGTTCTGAAACTGAACAAAAATTTAAATCATTCAGCAGTAAAACTGAAGGTCGTGCATTTGTAGCCGGGATTTTATCACCAACATCAGCCAAAGTATATACTTCACTGCCAAATGGCATCGCCGATCAGTTAACGCTTGATCGCGACCCACATGGAAACGTGCAGGTTTCGCTCATTGAAACGGAAAAACTGTTGGGCGAGATGGTTAAAAGCCAGTTGAAAGAAATGAAAAAAGCTGGCAAATTCAGTGGCAAATTGGGTACGCAGTATCATTTCTTCGGATACGAAGGCCGTTGCGCTGCTCCATCGAATTTCGATGCTGATTATTGCTATTCGCTGGGTTACAATGCTTCGTTCCTGATTGCTGAAGGAAAAACAGGTTACATGTCATCAGTTCGTAACCTGACAGCCCCGGCAGCTGAATGGATTGCCGGTGGAGTTCCTATTACCATGATGATGAACATGGAACAGCGTCATGGTCACCAAAAACCTGTGATCCAAAAAGCGCTGGTCGAACTTGATAGCGCTCCTTATAAATATTTGGTTGCCAACCGTGAAAAATGGGCAATCGAAACTTCATTTGTTTATCCAGGCCCAATTCAGTATTGGGGACCAGCAGAAGTTTGCGATCAGCCAACAAAAACGATTCTTCTCGAAAGGGCAAAATAATTTTGATCATTTTTTTTTTTGAATAATAAAAAACCCCGGAACTTGTTCCGGGGTTTTTGCTTTTTTAGTGGGAGTGCGACTTAAAGTCGCGCCCCCACTAAAATTTAGGAATTTATTTCTTCACCAGAAGATACTTCTCAATATTCTCGACGAACATCTTTTTCGTGTCTTCTTTCGATCTGCCAATGCCTGACATCATGACCGGTTTCCCATTTGCCGGAATGTATAAAAATGCGGGAATACCTGTGATTCCAAAAACCTGTGCAAGTTCGCGTTCCTTTTCAGTATCTATTTTATAGATTTGAACTTTACCGGCATATTCAGCGCCAATTTCTTCGAGTATCGGAGCTGCAATTTTACACGGACCGCACCAATCAGCATAAAAATCAATGATCGCCGGCTTGTCGCCAAGGTATTTCCAATCGTTGGGCGATTTGGTATAATCCCACACTTTTGCAATGAATTGCGCTTTATTGAGGAGTTCCGAATTTTTAGTTGCAGAAGCCTGTGTTCCGGTTTTGCTGATCGTAGCTTCATTTGTATTGTTCTGTTTTGCCTCTGTTTTTTGATTTCCACAGGCTGAAATAAGTATTGCAGTGGATGCCAGTGTTAAAAATAATCGTTTCATAATTGATGGATTTATAATTGTTTACAATTTAATTAACTGTTTTTGAATTTGTTATTAATCAATATTTCGCATACAGATATAAAAATGTAAATATATAAATATGAATTATCAATTGCTATGCCAAAACTATTATATTTTTTATTCAGAAAATAATTGTATTTGCAACGCAACCATTTTTCTGTTGATCGTATCTTTTAAATAAACAATTAACAATCAGAAATTATTAATTATTCAAAAAAAGAGAAAATGAAAAAGTTAGTATTCTATTTAATGATGGGAGCCATGCTCAGCTTTTTACCAGGCTGCGACCTTAACGATGACGAATATTCCCTCAACGATGCATGGGTGGGTTACGGATTGGTTCAAAAGGATGCTGATGTTCAACAAATTGTAATGGATGACAATGAAATTTTATTTCCGGTCAGCAATGATTATTGGTGGAGTAAGGTGAAAAACAACGAGCGCGTATTGGTAAACTTTACGATCATTGGTAACAAGAAAAATGAGAACCACGACGAACATTACTACGTTAAGATCAATTCTTTAATGAAAATCCTTTACAAAGGAATTCTGGACATCACTCCTGCAATTGAAGACAGTATCGGGAATGATCCGATTGATGTAAAGGACAGATGGATTAAGAATGGCATGTTAAACTTTGAACTGCGTTACAGGGGAGGAAACAAGATTCATTTCATAAATCTGGTGAAGCAGCCGGGAGCAATTACTACTGAACCTGTAATTCTTGAGTTAAGGCACAACAACAACGATGATCAGGGTAATATTCCAATGTCGGCAGTGGTAACATTTGATTTGAGTGCACTGAAAATTGAAGGAAAAACTAGTACTCAGTTTAAGGTGATTGCCAAAAAACTAAATGGCGATGATTTTGAATATACTGGAGAATACAAGTATTAGGAAATTAAATCAATCGATTCTTTTTTTTTGTAAAAGCATCTGTTTTTGAAAAGCAGATGCTTTTCATTTTTTTATTGGCCGACAATATTTACTTTCACCGCGGTTATTGCAATCACAACCAACAAAATCAGTTAAAACTATGAAAACCATTTGTTTAATTGCCATTGGAGCCATTTTGTTCTCCTGTTCAAACCCGAAAACGTCCAAAGAAATGACAAAGATTAATCAGCCTGAAGTTGTGAAATTAGCTTCAGATATTATGACTCCTGAAGTATTGTGGAGTTTTGGCCGTATTGGTGAACCAGTAGTTTCGCCTGATGGAACAACCGTTTTGTATTCGGTTACGAATTTCAATATTGAAGAAAACAAGTCGTACCGCGATTTATACACAGTTCAGGTTTCAGGCGGTGAGCCTGTAAAAATTACTTCAACTCCTGAAAAGGAATCTTCCGCAGTTTGGCGTCCCGACGGAAAGAAAATTGGCTTTTTGTGGGCAAAATCAGGTGATATGCAGCTTTGGGAAATGAATACCGACGGTTCGGAGCCTGTTCAGATTTCAGAAATAAAAGGTGGAATTACCGGGTTTAAATATTCACCTGATGGAACAAAGATTTTATATACGGCAGAGGTGAAAATGGAGCAGGATATTCATGATTTATTTCCTGATTTGCCGTTGGCCAATGCACATTTGGAGAACGATCTGATGTACAAACACTGGGACGAATGGACGAAAACTGTTCCACATCCGTTTGTGGCCGACTATAAAAATGGCAAGATTGAAAATGCTTTGGATCTACTGCAGGGCGAACCTTATGAGAGTCCGATGAAGCCTTTCGGTGGCATTGAACAACTGGCATGGAGTCCCGATGGGAAAACGATTGCCTACACGTGCCGCAAAAAAACAGGCAAGGAATATGCGCTTTCGACCAATTCGGATATTTATTTCTACAACAATGAAACCGGAAAAACAGAAAACAAAACAGAAGGTATGATGGGTTACGACCTAAATCCTATTTTCTCACCCGATGGAAAATGGCTTGCCTGGGAAAGTCAGGAACGTGATGGTTATGAATCTGATAAAAGCCGTTTGTTTCTCCTGAATCTGGAGACTGGCGAGAAAGCTGACCAAACAGTTGATTTCGATCAGAATTCAAATGCTCTGACTTGGAGTGCCGATAGTAAATCAATCTTTTTTGTGAGTTGCTGGCATGCTCTTACACAAATTTATAGATTGGACGTTGCTGACAGAAGAATTACGCCGGTTACCAATGGAGTGCACGATTATGCCTTTGTAGCCGAGGCAAAAGATAGGCTTATCGGCATAAAACATTCGATAAGTAAACCCGACGAAATTTATACCATCGATCCGCAAACAGGCGCAGAAACTGAGCTTTCATTCCTGAATAAACCAATTTTGGATCAGCTTACAATGGGAAAAGTAGAGGAACGCTGGATCACAACAACCGACAACAAGCAAATGCTGACCTGGGTGATTTATCCGCCTCATTTCGATCCGAACAAAAAATATCCGACAATTCTTTATTGTCAGGGCGGACCGCAGGGAACAGTGAGCCAGTTTTGGTCGTATCGCTGGAATTTTCAGCAGATGGCTGCCAACGGCTACATCGTTGTTGCTCCAAACCGTCGCGGTTTGCCAGGTTTCGGAAACGAATGGCTGGAGCAAATCAGTGGCGATTATGGCGGTCAGAATATGAAAGATTACCTTTCTGCTATTGACGAATTAGCCAAAGAACCTTTTGTCGATGCGGAAAAACTTGGTTGTGTTGGCGCAAGTTACGGCGGATTTTCAGTGTACTGGTTAGCCGGTCATCACGAAAAGCGCTTCAAAGCGTTCATTTCTCACGATGGAATGTTCAACCTTGAACAGCAGTATTTGGAAACAGAAGAAATGTGGTTTGTTAACTGGGATTTGGGCGGATCATACTGGGATAAATCGAATGCAATTGCACAAAGATCGTATGCCAATTCACCGCATTTGTTTGTTGATAAATGGGATGCTCCGATTCTCGTAATTCACGGAGAGAAAGATTACCGCATTCTTGCATCACAGGGAATGTCAGCTTTTAATGCCGCTGTTTTACGCGGTGTACCTGCCCAAATGCTTATTTTTCCTGACGAAAACCACTGGGTATTGCAAGCTCAAAACGGAATTTTATGGCAACGGGTATTTAAACAGTGGCTCGATAAATGGCTGAAATAATCAGTCGTTCAGCAAATTAAAGGTGTGGCAGGCAACTACGCCCGCGGTTTCAGTACGCAAACGGCTGTCGCCCAAGCTTACCGGTTTAAATCCTGCCTGAATAGCCAATTCAATTTCTTCGGAAGAAAAATCGCCTTCGGGACCAATTAAAATAAGGTAGTTCTGTTTCGGGACTACCATTTTTTTTAGCAAATCGCGGTGCAGTTCATCGCAATGGGCGATAAACTTTTGTCCATCGAAAGGTTGCGAGATAAAATCACTGAATTTAGTGAGCGGATCAAGCTGCGGCAAATAAGCTTTCAGGGATTGTTTCATGGCCGAAACCATTACTTTTTCCAGCCTGTCGGCTTTTATTTCTTTGCGTTCCGAATACCGGCAAAGCAGCGGAGTTACCCGACTGATGCCAATTTCAGTAGCTTTCTCCAGAAACCATTCGATCCTTTCGATGCTTTTTGTGGGTGCGATTGCAATGTGAACCTGAAATTTCCGGAACCCGAAATTTAGCTCTGATTTGATCACATCTACCATGCACCTTTTAGGATTTGGATACGAAATTTCGGCGGTATAGAATCCACCGCGACCATCCACCAAAGTAATTTGGTCGCCCTTTTCGAGCCTCAAAACCCGAACACAATGTTTAGATTCGGTTTCATCAAGTGTATAGTTGTTGCCTGAAATTTCAGGAGTAAAAAAGATATGCATGAGTAGTTGAAATTAAATTGAGTTCAGAACTTATTGGATAAAATATCACTAAATATTAAACTTTACAAACCTGTGTTCGTATCCACATGCTACAATCCCGGCATGTTGTACGACTCGCATTTATCATTATAGTGACCAAGTATTGGGCTTTCAAATGGAGTCCAAAGAGATGCTCTTAATCCGCTCTGTTTTAATCCTTCATTTGTCCATGTATTACAAGTGTAAAATAGATTAAATATTCCTTTTGCCTCATAAAAACAATCATCGCTACCATAACTGAGATTTTTGATGAGTATATATTCACCTTCGTTGTTCTTTTGGAAACTATCCTCGATGTACTGCACCATGCTTTTATATTGTTCGGTGCTGATCCGTATCTTTTTACTATATTCTTTTTCCGACATATGTTTATAAAATGTAACATGCATAGCCGAGGTGCTTGGCAAGATGAGCGCATTAAACGCTGTGCTGAATTTCAGATCTGCCCAAAGCGGGGTTTCCAAATAAAATTTTTTATCACCCCAACCAAAAGCAATATAATTCATTTGCAAGTCATTGTTGCTATTGTTGCCAACAGGTATCGAAGCAGACCATTCTTTGTATCTGTTTCTGATCGGCAAGACCAGATCGGTATGCACGCCATTTGTCAAAATGTAAATCTCAATACAGTCTTTTTCGCATTGCGTAAAGTCTGAATTGATTGGAATATTAGACAAGACGAATGCTGCGATAAAATACAGAACAACAAATAAAAATAAGACCCCAAAAAAACGTGAGGTCAGTAACAATATCCTTAGAAGCTTCATTTTTCTTGTTATAACCGCTAAGCTTTGTATTTTCAAAATTTGGAACACCAAGCATTCAGCTTCATTTTTCAACGATCAAATCAGTGTATTGCTATATTCGGTATTAGATTTACATTGATTTTGGAACAAGCTGAAAAGCTAATTTCCCTCCCCGCGCCGATACGTCTTTCCATGTTTGAACGTCGAAATCGAGTGCAACGGTCGAGCAGGTCGGCATGTCGGCATTGAAATATTTTACCAGATTGTAAACCAGGTAATAAACCGTTGGATTGTGCCCAAA
>JAUYEQ010000280.1 GCA_030691295.1 Bacteroidota bacterium | reverse complement strand
GCGCGCAACGAATTGGCTGTTTTGAATGCACAAAAAGCATTGAATCAGGCAAGTATGGATTTAAAGAATGCAGATTTCGAACTGAAATCGTATGTTGGAATTCCACAGGATCAGCAGATCGAATTGGAAATGCCACTGAATATCACATTGTTTGACATTGACAAGGAAAAAGCATTGGAAGAGTCAAAGCTGAACCGCAAGGAAGGTTCGGAATATAAACGCCGGTTGATTATAGCCGATCGGGATTTGCTGAATGCCAAACGAAGTACCGGATTAAGTGCAACACTTCAGGGAAGTTACGGATTGTCGAACAGCGCTGAAACAATGGCTGGCGTTTACGATCAGCCTGAACGTCAGCAAACTTTGAAGCTTGCCCTCAGTATTCCGATACTGGATTGGGGACAGTCGGCTTCGGCAGTTAAACTGGCTGAATCGCAGCGCGACCTGGTTATCTACGACGTGGAGAAAGACCGCGAAGATTTTGAACGAAGCGTGGTAGTTCAGGTTGAACAGTTCAGTTTGATGAAAGATCAGCTCACGACTGCTAAAGAAGCTGATAAAGTATCGGAAAACGGATACCAGATTGCCTTGAAACAATTTCAGAATGGAGAAATCAGTATTACCGATCTGAATATTTCCCTTTCGGAGCGAGAAAATGCCAAACGCGATTATATACGTTCGCTGCAAACCTACTGGGAAGCATATTACAAACTGCGCATCCTCACATTGTATGATTTTGAACAGAACCAAAAGATCAGTTACGTTAATCCAATGAGTCCTGAGGATTAGTTTTTTAGTTTTACAGTTTAAAATAGCAGGCCGGAATCAGAAACAATTGATTCCAACCTGCTATTTTTTTTGCTCTATAACGTTTGGTATGGGTATTATAAAGCAAGCATTTTTAGGTGCAGAGCACCGTTGATGTATCAGCTCATTCAGGTCTGCATTGCCATTTTTCTGTTCTGTTCCGGATTTATATTCAGATATATGTGTCTTCTATTCTGCTGAAATACAGCAATTTGTTAAAAAATGTTATAAAGTGTATTAAGAATTTAATGAAAATGTAATACTTCATAAAATATTTAAATATCTTTGCCTGTGTTATTGATATCATTTACTTTGTTTTTTCATAAAGGAAGAAAATATGGCACCTGTCAATGAACTCCAATCCCCCAATTTATCGGCGACTGATTTGAACAAGGTCAGGCAGAAAAAAAGAATTCTCAGCTTACTTCACACAAATGGGAACTTATCTGCTCCCGACCTTAGTAAATGGCTAAAAATTAGTTTGCCAACCTGCATTGTATTATTGAATGATTTAATGTTGCAGGGATATGTAAAAAATATCGGAATTGGAGAATCAAGCGGAGGACGTAAACCAAATTTATTTGGTTTACCCGAAGATCGTTTCTTCGTTATCTCTTGCGATTTTGCCCGTTTCAATGCGAGTATGGTGATTTGTGATTGTTACAATAAATTTGTGACCCCTGTATTATTGGTCGATACTCATATTGACGATCCGGATTTGGTTGAGAAATTATTTCAGGCTGCTCAAAAATTAATGACCGAAAACCAAATCCCTTACCAAGAAATCTTCGGTCTGGGGGTTGACATGCCTGGTTTGATTGATTCTAAAGCTGGAATTAACTACACAATTAAAGATAAAAGACGGCAGAACATTGGTCGCGATCTGAAACAGCGTTTCAATAAACTAATTTATATCGACAACGATGCCCGGATGCATGCCTACGGAGAGTTTAATTTTGGGGCAGGAAAGGGATACAAAGATGCGATCATCATTCACTGGAGCTGGGGACTTGGCCTTGGTATTATTGTAAATGGTCAGTTATACAGCGGAAACAAGGGCTTTGCCGGGGAATTGTCGCACATCCCGATGATTGAAAACGGCGATTTGTGTATTTGCGGAAAACGTGGTTGTCTCGAGACAATTGCATCTTCAAATACAATTGTAAAAAGGGTAATGCAGGGATTTGCTGATAACGAAATTTCTTCACTTATAAACCAGTTTAAAGATCATCCGGAGCGGGTAACGCCTGAAGATGTCATAAATATGGCAAGGCAGGGTGACGAGTTCTGCATTTCTATCCTGAATGAAATCGGGAAGGCCATGGGCAAAGGCCTTTCATATATTATCCAATTACTTAATCCTGAAGTCATTGTTTTAAGCGGTCCATTGTCAAAAGCAAGGCAATATGTTCTGTCGCCTATCCAACAATCCTTAAACCGTCTTTGTCTTGAAAAGATTTCGGGAAATACAACCGTTATTGTTTCTGATTTAGGCGATCAGTCAGCCTTGCTTGGAACCTCTGAAATGGTATTTCAGAAAGTCTTTTCAGAAATGAATTTTACAGAATCAACTCTATAATAATTGAAGTGTAATTACATTTTTTCTTTTAACTAAATTAATTTTAAAACTTATGCGAAAGGTTTTTTTATTGACTGTAATGTGCATTGCGCTTTTAGGAAGTGCAATGGCGCAGCAATCGGTATCCGGGACCGTTGTGTCCGAATCTGACGGACTTGGGCTACCAGGTGTAACAATTTCAGAAAAAGGAACTGCCAATGGAGTTCTCTCCGATTCGAATGGAAAATTTTCCATAAAAGTGGCATCCGGAAGATCAACCCTCGTTTTTTCATTTATTGGAATGCGCACGGTTGAGGAAGCAGTAAACAATCGTCCTGTTATTGATGTAAAATTGAAATCGGAAGATATTGGCCTGGATGAAGTTGTGGTAACTGCCATGGGAATATCCCGGGAAAAAAAGGCGCTTGGTTATGCAATGACCGAAATCAAAGGATCTGATATTGCCAGAATCAACGTTGTAAATCCAATCAGTGGTATGCAGGGAAAAGTTGCCGGTGTCCAAATTAATACAGGAACGGGTGGTCCGCAATCTGCAAGCCGTATATTGATCAGGGGTAACACTTCGTTAGGCACAAATAACCAGCCTATTTTCGTAGTTGACGGTGTTATTATTGACAATACAACTACAAATAATGCGGAATGGGGATCGGTGCTCGATTTTGGTAACGACATCAAGAATTTGAACTCTGATGATTTTGAGACAGTTTCGGTTTTGAAAGGCGCTGCTGCAACTGCACTGTATGGCTCGCGTGCAGCTAATGGTGTCGTACTTATCACCACGAAGAAAGGGCAGAAAAGCGATGGTCTGGGAATCAGCTTGTCTCGTTCGCAAACATGGGACGATGTATATCGTTTCCCTGATTTCCAAAACAAATATGGTACTGGACTGTATCCTGCCTGGCCATTGGATGCCTCTGGAAAAGAAGTGCGCAGTACAACAGAGACTGCCAATTTTGGACCGGTGTTTGATGGGAAACCATACATCAGGAATGGGAAAGAGTATATACATTCTGCAAAAGAGGATAATGTGCAGCAGATGTATCAAACCGGGAAATATGAAAATACGAATCTAGCCCTGCAAGGTGGAGATGAAAATGGAACTTTCCGTTTCTCTTATTCGAATTTAAAATCTAATGGAACAACATTGAATAATGATTTTTCGAGAAACAGTTTTAGCTTGAACAGTACAAGAAAGATCAGCAACCGCGTTTCAGCAGAAGCCGGTTTTGCCTGGGTTATTTCAGAATCACAAAACCCAACTTTTCAGGGTGGGGGCAGATCGCCAATTTATGACTTTATGTATTCAGTACCACGCGACTATGATACCGGCTTTTGGTTGCAAAACTACAAAAGTGATAAAGGTGATGGCTTTAACGGAGCTGATCCATATGGATATTCAAGAAATATATGGGAGTACCTTGAAAATAATTATAGCCAAAGTGAAAACAATTTCAGATCAAATCTGAATGTCGATATTAAACTTCAGGATTGGTTGGTGCTAAAATTAAAGGGTGATATGAACAAGCTTTATACTACCTATGAACAGAAAATTCTGGCCAATGGCGAAAGCAATTATGTCAATTCGAATTATACTGTAAATGAAGGTAAAAAGGATCAGTATAAAATTACTGCCATGCTGAATGCTTTTCACCAAATTGGTGAAATTAATATGAATGGTACAGTTGCACTCGAACAATGGGATACCAGATATGCCTATCACAATACCAGTTCAAGAAATGGTTTGAGGATACCCGGACAGTTTGACATGTCAAATTCAGTTTCAGATCCTACCACATCAGTAAAGAAAAACACTGATAGAAAACGCATTAATTCAGCTTATGCTTTTGTGAATCTGGACTATAATGGAGAGATTTATCTTGATATTACCGGACGTAACGATTGGTCATCTTCATTAATTTATGCAAATGGTGATGGCAATGTTTCCTATTTTTATCCATCGGTAAGCTCATCATGGATTCTGACAGAAACATTTCGTGATGCTCTTCCTGATGCAATCTCTTTTGCAAAATTAAGAGGATCGTATGCTATTGTAGGTAACGATGCAAGTCCATATCTGACAAGTATTGGTTACTATGCTTTGGGTGGGACTTACGCCAATCCACTAAATGGTTCGAGCTATCCTTATTACAATTTTGATTCAAATGCTCTTCGTAATCAGGATCTTAAGCCAGAAAAACAGCATTCGATTGAATTTGGAGCTGAAATGAGATTTTTCAACAATCGTTTAGGTTTTGATTTGGCATGGTACAAAACAAATACCAAGAACCAGATTCTTGCTTTGTCTCAGGCACCCGAAACTGGCGTAGGCAGCAGGTGGATCAATGCCGGTGATATCCAGAACAAAGGTGTTGAGCTTTCAATCAATGCAACACCTGTCAAAACAAAAGATTTTGCATGGGATATTACCTGGAACATAACCCGTAATGAGAATGAAATTATTGCGCTGGCTCCCGGGGTTGATAAATACAGGATTGAAGGTGGCGGTATGGATATGTTTGCATACGCAACCGTGGGTGGCGCTTATGGCGATATCTATACTCCTTATGCTTATACCCGTGACGATCAAGGAAATAAAGTGCTGAATGCCGATGGTTCATGGAAACGATCGGGCACAACCGAAAAAGTTGGCTCACTTCAGCCAGATTTTCTTAGCGGAATGTTTTCCAGTATCAAGTATAAAAACTTTTCACTTAACGCAGTACTTGATTCACGTTGGGGTGGCGATATTGCTTCAGGAACTTATAACTATGGTTCAGGTTCAGGAGCTTTGGCTCATACTTTATATGGCCGTGATGCTGAAAACGGTGGTTTGCCAAGAACACTCACTGATGGCCGGACACTTAATGACGGTATGATTCCTGAAGGAGTATTTGGTGCCGGAATAACAATCGGAGGTAAGAATGTTGCCGGAATGACCTACCAGGAAGCTTATACACAAGGAATTGTGAAACCTATTTCTGCATATCAGTATTATACGAACTTGCATAGTTGGGGTACTGGCATCAGAGAAGAAACTGTGCTGGATTGTTCCTGGGTTGCTTTAAGAGAAGTTTCATTCTATTGGGCATTGCCTAAAACATGGTTAAATAAAGCGTACGTTCAAGGTGTAAATGTAGGTTTAGTTGCACGTAATCTTGGATATTTATACAATAGCTTGCCCGACAATATTCATCCCGAAGGATTGTCATCTAACAGAAGTTCAGCATTTGTTGAAATTGGTGGATCTGCTTATACGAGAAGTTTTGGCTTCAATGTTAATGTTTCATTCTAAGAATTTACTATATGAAGACGATAAAATACACATTATTAATACTGGTTGCTTTTTCCTTCTCATTGCTGCAAACAAGTTGCAAAGATGAGTTTGTAGAAATTAACAGCAACAGCAGCACTGTTTACGAAGTTGATCCGGTTAGTTTTCTTTACAAAGTTCAAACCAGTACAAGATCAAGTTCCTGGGAATGGTATTATGATTACTATACAGCCCAAATGAGATGGATGCAGTATGGTTGCCGTGTGATTGGTAACACTCCTACGGTTTATACCATCTGGAATCCCAACATTGGCGAACAGCGTTACCGCATTTGCTGGCTCGATGCAGGTTCTTATGCCCGTCATCTTGAGTATTATGTAAATACCAATATGTCCGATGAAGCTGATTCCTATTCTAATGTTATTGAAGCTGCCAGGGTAAGCTTGATTTATCAGGGAATTATAACATCAGACTTTCACGGATCGTTGGCATATACCGAAGGTTGGAATGCACGTTCAGGAGGCACAATTACTGAACCCAAATTTGATACTCAGCAAGAATTATATACCATTTGGGATGCTGAACTGAAAACTGCAGCAAGTAAGTTTAAAACGAATACCAATCAAAAATCGATGGTTGGTTACGATATGGCTTATAATGGCGATGCACAGGGTTGGGTAAAAGCAGCAAACGCCCTCAGGTTGCGTATTGCTTTGAGATTGATGAAAAGAGATATGGCCAAAGCCAAGCAAATTGCTTCGGAAGTGTTAGCCGCTACTGCTGATATTCCTGCAAAAAATGACGATAGTTTTGTTTTTTGGCTGGAAGGAAAATACTCGGAAAATGGTGATTATTATTCTATCAATGATTTGATCAGAGCTTCTAAGGGGATGATGGATTATTTAAACAAATACAATGATCCACGTCGCAGAATGTTCTACAGAATTAATAATTTAACTCCTGAAAATGTAGCAGAATACAATGTTGGAAAGACTGCTGATAAGCAGATTCCATTAACATGGGGTCGTTGGGAAGGTGGAACTGCAAATACACAGGCTGGCGCTGCTGACCGTAAATACGAAAGAAATGTTTTGGATCCGTCGGGACGTGCGATAAGCATGCAAGCTGTAAATTTACCTCAGGTCAGAATATTTGCAGGATCGTATGACGGCGGATCTGGTGGAACATGGTTCCCAAATGTTACCTATGCTGATTTCTGTTTTATGGCTGCCGAGTTTGTCCTTAACGGTGTTGCCAGCAATAAAACTGCCGAACAATGGTACACCAATGGCGTTCGTGCTTCTCTTGACATGTGGAATAAAGTGGGTGCTTTTTGTAAGATTCATAACTATGAAGCGATGACCGAAGCCGAAATTACTGCATTTATGAATCAGGATGATATCAAATGGAATCCTGCCAAAGGGCTGGAGCAAATTTATAGTCAGACTTATATTGAACACTTTAAAAACTCAAATGAGGGTTGGGCATTGTGGAAACGTACCGGTTATCCAACTACTTCATCAATCGTTGCTTTAGAAGATGTTTATGTTGGAGGTGTTAAGCAAAATATGCCACGCCGTTCAAGGTTTACAGTTCCATTGGTTGGGACTTCAAACTACGAAAACATGAAGAAACGCGTTGAAGATATGGCGAAAGATCCCGATTTTGGAGATATGTCGAGTGAGTTTGGACGTATATGGTGGGATAAAAAATAGGTTGACTGTTTCTGAATTGAAACCTAATAAGAAAGAGACTGTCATTCCCGATGGTCTCTTTCTATAATATCCAAGCCGTTAGGCGACTCTTTTGAGTTATGTTGAGTCAAAAATCTAAATATCCGAATATGAAAAGTAAGTTCATCCTTGTTGTATTATCATTGTGGTTTGTCACAGCTCAAGCCCAGCTTGAACATGAAGTTACAGGTTATGTATGGCCAACCGACCCGCTTGTTCTCGAAAAACTGGACCAGTGGCAGGATATGAAATTTGGATTGCTCATGCACTGGGGAGCATACAGCCAGTGGGGCATTGTAGAATCATGGTCAATCTGTCCCGAGGATTATGGCTGGTGTGAGCGCCGTAAAGGAAGTAATCCGAATGACTACAATACCTACCTGAAAGAATATGAAAACCTGAAGCTTTCTTTTAATCCGGTTGGTTTTGAGCCCGAGCGCTGGGCTGAAGCTGCAAACAGGGCAGGAATGAAATACGTGGTTTTTACTACCAAGCACCACGATGGCTTCAGTATGTTCGATTCAAAATACACCGATTACAAGGTAACCGATCCTGCCTGCCCTTTTCATGTTAATCCAAAAGCAAACATTACAAAAGAGATATTCGATGCTTTTCGTGACAAAGGCTTGTGGGCCGGAGCTTATTTCTCAAAACCTGACTGGAATTCGGAGCATTACTGGGATCCTTATTTCCCTCCTCTCGACCGGAATGTAAACTACGATCCTGAGCTTTATCCCGAAAAGTGGGAAAAGTTTGTCGATTTTACCCACAACCAAATTCTGGAACTGATGACTGACTATGGAAAAGTTGATATTCTTTGGCTTGATGGCGGATGGGTAAGCAAAAAATCTCCGGAGCAGATAAAGGCCAGTTATGAAAGACGTACAGAAGGTGTTGCTTCAGG
>JAUYEQ010000276.1 GCA_030691295.1 Bacteroidota bacterium | reverse complement strand
TGTATGGTGCCTTGAAACTTAACAGATTTAATGATGCAGATTTTGTTGATGGTCTAACTTTACTTTTCATACCTGATATTTTAAGTTTTAATTTTACCCCCGTAAATTTCAGCAACACATGAAAAAATTTGCGTCTATCTGGAGTACAACCCCCTCGTTTTACGATGGTAAAAATAAATAAAAGATATAAAGAGTTCGAAGTCCTATTTTGTGATCAGGGCAAAAGGAGAGAAAAGCGATGGTAAACGGCTGGATTTTTCCTGAAAATGGAAATTACAGAAAGATACACTAACGAGATACATACTTGATATATGGCATAATTAGTGTCATTTTTATGTCAGAATGTTAAAAAAACAATCAAACAAGAAATAATTGTTAATTCTGATTACAGGTGGTAATACAGCAGAGTTACCTGCCCAAAACGGGCAAGCTATTCATGGAAATCGTTCGACAGTACCCTGAATTCAGTTCGTCGATTCAGTGCTTTGGCAATTTCCTGCTGTTCAGGTGTCAGTTTCAGGATAAAATCTTCTGTAAGTTCGTCGTTTCGTTTCAGGAAATCGTGTTGTTGGGAAATGGCCCGGGTTACAGTTTTAGGCCATGTTTCACCATAACCTTTGGCTACCAATCGTCCGGGGGTAATTCTTTTCGAAATCAGGTAATCGACCACCGACTGGGCACGTTTTTGCGAAAGTTCGGAGTTAAATTGATCGCTACCAATGTGGTCGGTGTGGGCCATCAATTCTATCTTAATGGTCGGATTTAATACAAGTAACTGAACCAGCGAATCGAGCGCCAATTTTGATTCTTCAGTGATTTCGTAACTTCCGAAGGCATAATTGATGTTGTTGACTTTAATTGGCGCATCGGTAGGCGACAGTTTAAACTCAAACCTGAATTCCTTGCTGTCTTCAAGTCCAATTGTTGATGTCCTGGCTTTGTCGTTCAGGAAGCCGTCTCTGAAAGCGGCAAAAACGTATTCGGTTTCTGGTTTTAATTTGAACTGAAACCGTCCGCCATCAGCCCGCATTTTCAGGTTGGTGCCATCGGTACCAATGATACGGATCATCGCACCATCAATTTTCTGATTGGTTTCCTTATTAAAAACTTCACCTGTGGCATTGAAAATTTTCGGGGGAAGGTAAAAAGAATAGAGATCGTCGCTTCTTGAGCCTTTACGGTTTGATGAAAACAAGCCTTTTTCAACTTCACCTTTGATAAATGCCATACCAAAATCGTCGCCGGGCGAATTGACGGGTGTTTTCATGTTTTGGATTACCCACTTCCCTTTTTCATCTTTAACAGCTTTGAATATATCAAGGCCGCCAATTCCGGGATGGTAATTCGATGAAAAATACAAATCGCCGTTTTCACGAATGAAGGGAAACATTTCGTCGCCGGGAGTATTAATTTCAGGACCAAGATTTTCAGGTTTATCGAAATGACCCCCACCTTTGTCTTTGGCAACCCAGATGTCTTTTCCGCCATATCCTCCGATTCTATCCGACACGAAGTAGAGCAACGTGCCATCATCGCTTAAAGATGGATGTGCTGCAATGATGCTGTCGCCCACCAGCTCGATCAATATTGGCTCAGACCATTCGCCCCTCGATTGATTGGCCGAATACAATTCTGTTCCCAGATCTTTTGTTTTGTCGAACCGGGCGCGGGTAAAAATCAGTTGATCGCCACGGGACGAGAGTGTTGCAGCACCCTCATCGTTTAGGGTATTGATTAACAGGTTTTCTTCCAGAAGAACAGGTTTTTCCCATTTTTGCTTTTGTATCCCAAATTTGCTGGTGAATAAATCGGCATAGCGGGTTCCGGTAATGTTACTGGTACGTTTTCCGGTCACTGTTTCGCGTGTGGAGGTGAAAATAATTTCATTGTCGCGTCCACCAACGAAAACGGGACTAAAATCGTTGTTCTTCGAATTCAGTTCCTTCACCGGATTTACCAAATATCTTCCGGGATTTTCCAGCCACTCATTCACCACTTTGCTGGCTTCAAGTCCGTTTTTTGCATACTGATCGTCGGGTTTTACACCCAGATAGGTTTGATACCAGGTAATTGCTTCATCGTATTTTTGGGTAGCCCTCAGGCAATCGGCATAATGCAACATGCACATCGGATCGTCATAATTTCGCTTAATGGCATTTTTATACCAAATAGCAGCCTTGGCAAAATCGCTTAGTTTGTAGTACGACTCGGCGATTTTGAAAGTGATTTCGGCTTTTTCTTTACTTAGTTTCTGTCCCCGGTATGCTTTTCGGTATTTTTCAATGGCATTGTAATGTTCACCAATGTCAAATGACACCTGACCAGTATTCATGTATTTGCGCGCAGAACAGGAACCAAGCAAAAAGACCAGCAGAATCAGAAATGTTTTGGGGAAAACCGTGTGCTTCATTTTAAATTATGACGTTTCGGGGTAAAAGTAACCAATTTAAATCCATTCTGAAAAACGGAAAAGGTTTATTTAAAGTATCGGAGATCGCATAAATCGCCAATTATTTTGCAGTGACGGTATTAATTACTTTGAATTCGGTTCGCCTGTTTAGTCCGCGAGCCAAATCTTTCAGATTGTCGCTACCAAGTTTTTCAATTGTGCCTGAATCTAAAACATCGCCTTCATTTAAGAATTCGTATTGCCGGGCAAGTTTTGCATTTATCTTCAGAGGTGCAGATTCGCCGTAACCTTTGGCTTTCAGGTTTTTATCCTGAATGCCTTTTTCTGTAAGGTATTGCGCCACCGATGCCGCACGTTTTTCGGAGAGTTCAAGGTTGAATTTCTCATCGCCAATATCATCGGTGTGTGCTGACAGTTCTATGATCGCCTCCGGATTCAGCTTCAGAAGTTCAACCAACTTGTCGAGCGAAGTTTTTGCCTGCGGAAGCAAGTCCCATTTCCCCAATTCGTAGTTGATAATATCGATCCGGATGGGTTTGTTGGTTGGGATCGGTCTGATATCGACCTCAAACTCCTTCGCTTCACGAAGCCCGCGGGTTGACACTTTTGCCTGCGCATTGAGGTAGCCATTGGCAAAAACCACGATTGCATAATCGCTTTCAGGATTTAAACTGGCCTGAAACCTGCCGTTCACCGATCTGATTTTTTTCGAACTACCATCTGAACCAACAATCCGGATGTTGACATCAGGAAGGATCGAGTCGGTTTCGCTGTCGTGAATTTTGCCAAAACACTGAAATAACTTTGGCGGGAGATAAAATGAATAAGCATCTGTCCCGCGGCTGCCTTTTCGGTTCGAGGTAAAAAAGCCCTTTTCAAGATTTCCGAAAAACTGAATGGAAAAATCGTCTCCAATGGAGTTTACTGGTGGTGGAAGTTGTTCTATTTGCCATTTTCCTCCTGATTTTTGTGCCTGAAAAATATCAAAGCCCCCAAATCCCGGATGAAAATCGGAGGAAAAATAAAAATAGCCATTGGGTTTTTCGAAAGGATACAATTCATTTCCGGGAGTATTTATTTCAGCGCCTGCATTGATTGGTTCCAAAATAATGCCCGTTTCATTTATTTCTGATTTCCAGATGTCAAATCCGCCAAAACCTCCGGGCCGGTCAGATGCAAACCAAAGGGTTTTGCCGCTTTCGGTGATCATGGGTTGAAGATAGTTTGCTCCATCGGCTGTAAACCGGAGCGGTGAGGGGCTTGTCCATTGCCCGTTTTTTTTCTGAATAAAAAGCAATTGGCTGGTTGCCTGTTGAGTTGGATTGGAAACTGATCTTGAAAAAACAACCTGTTCTTTTGACGGACTGAAATTCAGAAATAATTCTTCATCAGTTG
This sequence comes from Bacteroidota bacterium, assembly GCA_030691295.1. Taxonomy (GTDB): domain Bacteria; phylum Bacteroidota; class Bacteroidia; order Bacteroidales; family Prolixibacteraceae; genus Aquipluma. The sequence goes on along the minus strand of JAUYEQ010000276.1, from coordinate 3,655 downwards.
AATTCAGTGAGGTTGGTTCTTTTAAAAGTTCAGGAAGACTCCATCGTTTTTTAATTGTGTCGTAGCGCGATTGGAAGAAATCAGCGAATTTTTGTCCGGTAACCGGATTGATCTTTTTGTTTGGAACTTCTTCCCGTGACGATTTTATAAAGATGGACTTTTCTGATTCGGGATTGATTTGAACAACCATATCGTTGGCTGCAGAATTGATTGTTTTAAGATTTTCAATGATGTAAAGTTCAGGAACTTCCTTCCATTCCTGAATTCGGCGAACGGATTCCAATCCATTGATAGCTTGTGTGTTTTTGGGATCTTTCTTCAGTTCAGTTTCATAAATAAGTTTGGCCTCCTCCGGTTTTCCAGCGCCGCGCAAAGCATCAGCGTATCGTATTTCAAGTGTCGGTTCTTTGTAACCTGAACGAATTGCATTCCGGTACCAAACTGCCGCTTTCGTGTAATAGCCCGACTCCCGGTAACTTTCGGCAAGCTTGAAATAAATTGCAGGTTTGATTGTTTTGTCTTTTACTTTTTGGTTGGCCAGCCTGAATTTTTCCGCAGCATCGAAATATTCTTTCCTTGAAAAAGAAGCATTTGCATCCGAAATCAGTTTGTTTACCGAACAGGCCGAACCGAAAAGCGCGACTGCAATCAATATCAGGAATTTAATTTTCATTTATCTAAAACTAAGAAAGTCCGAAATTACTCTTTTCGGCTTAACGAGAACGCAGCAGGCAAGGAAAAATTGTCGGATTGAGCCGGCGAGGGTTATTCAGGAAATAAAAAAAGGCTTCCGTAATGTTTGGAAGCCTTTAAATTTATCAGTTTGCAATAACTATTTAACGAATAGTAATTCACGGTATTTTGGCAATGGCCAAAGTTCATTGTCAACAATCAATTCGAGTTTGTCAATGTGATAACGAATATCATCAAGATAAGGTCTCACGCTTTTTTCATAAGCATAGGTTTTTTCCTTTTCCGACTCAATGATATTGGCAACTTTACGGGCTTCGATCATCTCTTTTACTTTGGCTTTGATAGACGAAACGTGACCACCTATTTCTCTGATCAACTCAAGACGTCCTTCGGCCAATGATTTGTATTCTTCGTCGCTGAAAACGATCTTCAGATTCTTGACATTTTCAAGCAGCATTGATTGGTATTGAACCGCGGTAGGAACGATGTGGTTAATCGCCAAATCGCCCAATACGCGTGATTCGATCTGAATTTTCTTGGTGTATTTTTCAAGTTCTACCTCAATACGGCCTTCAATTTCACGTGGGGTTAAAACACCGGCTTTGCCGTACATTTCAACAACGCGTTTGTCGTGCAAAGCTTCCAATGCAGTTGGTACGCTGATAATATTTGTCAAACCACGACGAGCAGCTTCAATTCTCCATTCTTCGCTGTAACCGTTTCCGTCGAATCGGATTGGTTTTGATTCGATGATCAGCTTTTTCAATACCTGGAAGATGGCTTCGTCTTTTTTAATTCCACCTTCAACCAATGCGTCAACTTCAATTTTAAATTTAACAAGCTGGTCGGCAACGGCAGTATTCAGCGCAATCATTGCAGAAGCACAGTTTGCGGATGAACCAACGGCACGAAATTCGAAACGATTTCCTGTAAATGCAAATGGAGACGTACGGTTACGGTCGGTGTTGTCAAGAATAATTTCAGGAATACGACCGATATTTAATTTCAAAGCAGTTTTTTCGTCCGGTGTCATCTTGCGGTCAACGACTGCAACTTCCATCAAATCGAGCATTTTTGAAATTTCAGTACCAAGGAAAGCTGAAATGATTGCCGGAGGAGCTTCGTTTGCGCCCAAACGGTGTGTGTTTGGAGCTGTAAGAATACTGGCACGCAACATATCCTGGTTTACATACAAGGCTTTCAGTGTGTTGATTACGAAAGTCAGAAACTGTAAATTCGATTTTGGATTTTTTCCCGGAGAAAACAAGTTTACACCGGTATCGGTTGACAATGACCAGTTGTTGTGTTTTCCTGAACCGTTGATTCCGGCAAATGGTTTTTCGTGAAATAGAACCGCAAAGTTATGACGACGGGCGATTTTTTTCATTAAATCCATGATCATCTGGTTGTGATCGTTGGCCAGGTTCAATTCTTCGTAAATAGGGGCAAGCTCAAACTGGTTTGGAGCAACCTCATTGTGACGGGTTTTTACCGGAATACCCAATTTGAAAGCTTCATTTTCCAGGTCTTCCATGAAACGGAATACACGTGTTGGAATTGAACTGAAATAATGATCGTCCAACTGCTGATCTTTCGAAGCAGAGTGTCCCATCAAGGTACGTCCGGTCAGCATCAGGTCTGGGCGAGCCATGAACAAAGCTTCGTCAACCAAAAAGTATTCCTGTTCCCATCCAAGGTTTGCATTCACTTTCGAAACATTTTTATCGAACATCTGGCAAACTTCGGTAGCAGCTTTGTCAACAGCAGCAATTGCCCTTAACAATGGAGTTTTATAATCAAGCGCTTCGCCGGTATATGAAATAAATATAGTTGGAATTGTCAGTGTGTTGTCAACGATGAAGGCAGGTGAAGATGGATCCCATGCTGTATAACCACGGGCTTCGAAAGTTTGACGGATACCTCCGCTTGGGAATGAAGAAGCATCGGGCTCTTGTTGTGAAAGCATTGTTCCTGATAATGATTCAACAACGCCACCGTTTTCACCATGAACAACAAATGCATCATGCTTTTCAGCGGTACCGTCGGTCAACGGATGAAACCAGTGGGTAATGTGTGTGGCTCCGTTTTCCAATGCCCACGATTTCATTCCCTGTGCAACCTGATCGGCCATTTTGCGATCAATTGGAGTTCCATTGTCAACTGCATCAATTACTGACTTGTATGCTTCCTTCGACAAGTATTTTTTCATTTTTGGCCGATCGAAAACATTCATGCCGTAAAAATCAGAAACAAGGTTCTCCTGTCGTTTAACTTCTACCGGTTTTCTTGTAAGAACTTCTTCAAGAGCTCTAAATCTGAATTGTGCCATAATTTTAAAAATTTAATCGTTTATGTGTTTGTTAATGTCTTTTTATTTTTGAAATAATCACATAGCAAAAATATACAAAAAATGAAATGCACACATAAAAATACAGGCATTTGATAAAATATTTACAATTAATTCAGAAATAGCCTTAAAATTTCGTAGTAATTTTGAAATTACACACAAATATTCAGCAAAATACTAATTTATGAATATTTTGCATTTTGAAGGATTTGCAATGACTGGCTGAAACAATAAAGCGATCGAAATAAAATTCCGACGATATGGACTAACTCTAATATTGTTGATTATTTGGCTGTATATCGCCCATGTTGGGCGAATAAATGTAGTAGACGTGCGGGTTAACCTCCGGGCGTTTTTTGTGATCAAAAATTGTCAGACTTATTTATCAATTCAGCTTGCTTATTCTTTTATTGAGCAAATACACGCCAACCAGGCAGAATTCAGGAAATTTGCCACCAAATTTTGTAAGTAATTGTTCTTTCTCTGTTTCAAAAAAGCTTCGAGGAATTTGTTTCCCTTTATACTCGTTTCCTTTTTGTTTGATCTTGTCATCAAACATCTTGTAATATCCAGCGCGGGTATCCCTCAAATCTTTTGTATTCAAATGAAGAACAT
>JAUYEQ010000273.1 GCA_030691295.1 Bacteroidota bacterium | reverse complement strand
AGTATGTACATTTTAACTAAAGATTCAAACGGCACATCAATTTTATTGGCTCTAACCTTTATTTTTTCAATCAAGTCAAGTGGCAGATTTAGTGTAATTTTTTTTGAAGATTTTTTCAAATTTGGAAAATTTACTTGTTTTGATTTATTCCAATCAATGTATTCTGTCGAATCTTCATTAACCCAAAAATCAAACTCGTCAAGCTCACTTTTAAATTCTGGTATTGGTTTATACGTTTTCATAATACATCCTCTCTTTTTTACTCATTGTTCTTGCTGAAATAACCCTTATAAGGTTTTTTCTAACTGTAAATACAATCATTAGTTTTAATTCATTATCAGTTTTTCCCAAGGCAAACCATCGAAATTCACTATTTGAATGCTTCGAGTCTTCATAGATTAATAATGGCTCATTAAAAAACACTTCTTCAATCTGCCATTTATCAAGATTGTGTTTCCTTTTATTCTTCTCAATATTACCCTCGTCCCATTCATAACCTGTTACTTTATTTAATTCAAAACTATCAAAATCCATTTCAAGTATGGTTATCGGTTAAATCACATAAACAAAAATAACCTATTTTACATTAACACATTGAGCTTTTCAAAGTTTTTCTTTTCAAATTTAAGCGTTCGAAACTGCATCATCACAATCTTCTTCAATTTCTATTACTTCCTGAATGTTCATGAATTCGTTGGAAAAGCGCTCAAGCCATTCGGTCAATTCGCCAGCAAAAACGATCTTCTGCGCCTTGGGAATACTTTCAGTAAGCCGGTCAATTTGCAGGTAATTGATACTTTTAATTACCGATTCGGCATCGTCAATGGCAAATATCTTGATGCTTGCAAGATTTAATGCGTACAACGAATAGAGTTGGTTTAACCTTTTAGGAGTTCCGATTACTACATCCGACCCCATGTAAACCTTGTCTTTCTGGTCGTCAATTTTTTCATTGTCGCAGGCTGTGTTGATACGCAGGTCGGTATATTCACCCAACCGTTCAAATTCAGCTTTCATTTCCAGCGCTTTTTCCTTGTTCGGAACAACTACCAGTGCCCTCGGTACGTCGTTAAAAGATGCTTTAAGGCGATGAAGGATACTCACAACGATACTAATTGTTTTTCCGGTGCCTTTACCTGCAATACACATTAGGTCGCGACCACTTTTAATACGCGGAATACAAACTTGTTCCAATTCCGTGGATTCGGTAAATCCTTTTTCTTTCAGGATTTCCAGAAGCTGGGTATCGAGTTTTTCGTTAATCATCTTATTATATAGTATTTATTAAATTTCAACTGAAACCTGTAATCGTTTTTTAAGGCTAACCCGATTTCGTCCGAAAGAAGTTAATCGCTTTTTCCAAACGCTTCTGCGGACGAATTCGTGCTTCCCTTTTTCCCCGGGGCGTTGCCCCGGGCTATTGATATGGCGCCCTTTCAGGGCTGAAAGCCAATGCCTTTGCGAAGCTTTTCACTAAAAACTGAGACTGAACACTGACCACTTTTTATCCAAGTTCAACCACAGTGATTCCTGCACCGCCAAACTGAACATGTTCGTCGCGGACTGATTTGACAATGGGTTCCGACTTTAAATAGTTCCGTATCATTTCTTTCAAAATCCCGTTTCCTTTGCCGTGTAAAATTCGCAACTCACTATAATCGAGCATAATGGCATCGTCAATAAAAACCTGAATCGTTTGAACAGCTTCTTCACCGCGCTGTCCGCGAACATCAATTTCGGTTTTAAAATTGAGCCGTTTCTCGCTCAAACCTTTGTTGATGTTGGGCAAAGTCTGGTTGTAAGTTCGTTGTACCTTTTTTGCTTCATTGTTGGTTATTTTCTGAAGCCTGTCGCGGCTCACCGATGTACGAAGCTGCCCGAAAGCGACTACCGCGTTTTTTTCATTCAACTCCAGAATCTCACCCACATTTTGGTTTCCTGTCATTAAAACCTTGTCGCCAATTATCCAAACTTCGGGTTCCGGAACAATCACTTTCTGCACTGTTTCTTTTCTGACAGCACGTTTCTCATTCCGGTGCGATTCTTTTTCCTTTAATTTCTGAATCTTTTTATCGATGAATTCATCGGGAACATCCGCTATTTCCTGAACTTCAAGCTTGAATTCCGTTAGTTTCGCCCTGATCTGTTTGGTTTTTTCCTTGTCTGCCTGACTTTCACGGATTTCAAAAATGGTATTTTCGATGCGCTTGTTGGCTTCAGCCAAAATGCGTTCGGCATCCTGACGGGCTTTCAGCAAAATCTCTTTGCGCTGTTTTTCGAGCTGACCCAAATCTGTTTCATATTTTCCGGCAAGCTCGTCGAGCGATTTCTCTACTTTCCTGATTTTCTCCCTTTTGGTTTCCCAGTATCGTTTGTCGCGCACGATGTCGCGCAAATGCTTGTCGAAATTAATGTGATCCTTGCCTATTTTTTCGGTCGCCATCTGAAGAATACTCTCCGGAAGACCTATTTTTCGCGCGATTTCGAAAGCGAACGAGCTGCCGGGTTTGCCAATATCGAGCTGAAACAATGGTTCCATTTTGGCTGAATCGTACATCATGGCAGCATTCTCAATCCCTTCAGACGAAGAAGCAAAGTGTTTCAGGTTGGTATAGTGAGTGGTGATTACGCCAAAAGTTTTCATCTGATCAAACTGCGAAAGAATGGATTCAGCAATGGCGCCACCCAACATTGGTTCAGTTCCGGTTCCGAATTCATCGATCAGTACCAGGGTCTTTTCATTTGAATTCTTTAGGAAAAACTTCATGTTCATCAAATGCGAACTGTAAGTACTCAAATCATTTTCAATGGATTGTTCGTCGCCAATGTCGATGAACAACTTCTCAAAAACGCCGGTCACGCTATTTTCTTTCACAGGAATCAGCAAACCGCATTGCAGCATATATTGCAGCAATCCAACCGTTTTCAGGCAAACCGATTTACCACCCGCGTTGGGTCCCGAAATCAGTAAAATATGTTTTTTAGGTGTAAGTGTAATGTTTAGCGGAACCACTTTGCGGTTTTCGCGGCGCAATGCCAGCATCAGCTACGGGTGAATGGCCCCCTCCCACTCCAGCTGACATTTGTTTTCCATGTATGGTTTTATGCCATTGATATCGATGGCATAAATGGCCTTGGCGCGGATAAAATCAATTTTGCCCAAAAACTCATAAGCCAGCATCAAATCAGGTACATACGGACGTATATCGTTTGAAAAAAATGTCAGGATGCGCACAATTTCACGCATTTCGGCATATTCCAGTTCGCGAATCTGGTTGTTCAACTCAACCACTTCGGCCGGTTCGATGTACGATGTTTTTCCGGTGGATGATTCGTCGTGTACAATTCCATTCAACTTGCGCTTAAAAGCAGAGGCAACGGGAATAACTGCACGTCCGTCGCGAATGGCAACTGAGGCATCGTCTTCCACCAAACCATCGTCCTGCGCCTTTTTCAGGATGGCTTGCAGGCGCTTCGAAACTCCTGATTGTTTGCTGATCAATTCTTTGCGGATGCGCGACAATTCAGGCGAAGCATTGTCCTTTATTTTTCCGTATTTGTTCAGAATGGCGTCAATCCGTTCAATCACGTACGGATAAACCTGAACATTGGACAACAGACGCTTCAGGCAGGGAAATTGCTCATCTTTTGCCTGTTTCAGAAACCGTACTATTCCTGAAATTGTTTCAAGTGAACGTTTCAGGTCAAACAATTCCTGAATTTCAAGAAAACGACCTTCAATCCTGATTTTTACGAGGGCTTCGCGAAGGTCGAAATAATAACTTGTGGGGAAATTCTCCATTTCGCGGAGAATGAATACAAATTCGTTCACCAGCGAAAGATCTCCCTTCAGCTGGTCAAAATCACTTACAAAGCGTATTTCATCAACCAACTCTTTACCCAATTCGCTCAGGCAGCGACCTTTCAGCAATTCACGGATTTTATCAAAACCTATCTTCGATTCAAAATTATCAGGATATACCAGTTCCATACCTTTTTATTACGGGTGCAAAAGTACGAAGGAAATCTTAGTCTTTCGGTATTTTCTCGCCGGGAAATCTATTTGCCCATTCTTTCCAGAACAAACCAACTTCTGATTTCATTTCTTTGTGGAGCATCAGTATTCCGAATAGATTGGGAATGGTCATCAGAGCAATTGTAATTCCGGACAAAGTCCAGATGATGGTAGTATCTGTAAATGAAGCGAGAAAAAATCCGATAACATATACGATCCTGAAATAAATATCGCCTTTAACTCCAAACAAAAAAATTGTTGCGCGCCCGCCATAATACGACCACGAAATAGCAGTTGAAAAAGCGAACAGCAAAATACCAATTGAAACGATGTAACGGCCGTAATCGCCAAACCAGCTTTTTGTAAAGGCTTCGGTAGTTAATGAAGCACTGTGGATAAGTGAATTTCCCTTGAACAAAACTTGTTCGCTACCAGCAACTCTTCCGTTTAATACCTTTAATTCACCATTTAGATTTAAGCCAGCCTTCGTAATTACTACATTTTCGGCCACCGAACGGGCATGCATTACAGTAACCTGATTGGTAATTTTTCCATCGGCTACTATAAGCTTTCCTGAAAATAAATCTGCAGCCTTTTCGCCAGCCAAATAATCGTGCAAGGTTTTTACTCCTTCCGGAGTTTGATCGGTATAAGTTCCATTCAGGATTTGCAAATCAGCATACTGAAACTGATTGTCAAACTTTTGGCTCCATACTCCTGAAGAAAGAATCACCATTCCGGTAAGCATACAAATAATGATGGTATCAATAAACGGCTCTAGCAATGCAACTAATCCTTCAGAAACAGGTTCGTGTGCACGGGCTGCAGCATGTGCAATTGGCGCTGAGCCCTGGCCTGCTTCGTTCGAGAATAAACCGCGGTTTACACCTCGGTTAAAAGCAAAAGAAAAACCGGCGCCGAGAAAACCACCAACAGCGGCAGTACCGGTAAACACATCGCGCACAATTGAAAACAATGAAGGAATTATATTCTCGTAATTGTAACCTATCACTCCAATTGAGCCAACAAAATAAATGATCGCCATAATTGGCACGAGTTTCTCTGTAATTTTTGCGATTCGTTTAATCCCGCCAATAATAACAAAGGCCAGAATTACAGACAGTATAGCTCCGGTAAGCATCGGATTTATACCGAATGTGCTGAATGCCGAACTTGCGATACTATTAATTTGTGGCAAACTACCCGTTCCGAATGAAGACAATATTGTTGCAACAGCAAAAATTACGGCCAGCCATTTCATGTTCAGGCGGTTCTTCATGTAATACATCGGGCCGCCGGAAACAGTACCATCGGCAGCTATTTCGCGGTATTTATGTGACAAGGTAACCTCCACAAATTTGGTAGTCATCCCGATTACGGCAGTCATCAACATCCAGAACAAAGCAGCCGGGCCGCCCAGGTGGATGGCAAGCGCTACTCCGGCAATGTTTCCGGTTCCGACAGTTCCAGACAAAGCCGTTGCCAATGCCTGAAAATGAGAAGTGTCGCCAA
>JAUYEQ010000266.1 GCA_030691295.1 Bacteroidota bacterium | reverse complement strand
CCTGAAGTTTATAATAGTATGTCGCCATTTATGAATGCCGATAAAATGAAAACCCCCATGTTGTTGGTTCATGGCGAAGCCGACAATAATCCCGGTACTTTCACCCTGCAAACAGAACGCTATTTTCAGGGATTGAAAGGGCTTGGCGCTCCGGTCCGCATGGTTTTGCTGCCCAAAGAATCGCATAGTTATGTGGCAAAGGAAAATATTCTTCACCTGCTTTGGGAACAGGATCAGTTTTTTGAGAAATATTTGAAGAATTGACAACGCAACCTAACAGTTTTTTTCTGCATCTTTACACATAAACCCAGCTAAAAAACCAAATGAGACCTACTATCCTGTTCATTTGTATTGCCTTATTCCTTTTTTCGTGCGAAAAAGATGGATTAACCTATAAAGAGTTTGCCCCCATTAATTTTGATGTTTCGAAACGTATTCTGGAAGGAGAAAAGATTGCGTGTGTTGATTTTGATCCTGATGGGAATGCATGGATTGGCGCAGGTTCCAACCTGCTATTTTACGACGGAAACAGAACTAAAAAATATGAAGTCGATTCTGAAATCCGTGATCTTTCGGTTGGACTTAATGGAAAAATATGGATTGCAACAAAAGACCGCGGACTGGCTTTGTTTTCGGATGGGAAGTTTTCCTATTACACCATGCAGAACTCCGACCTTCCCCGCAATTATATTATTGCTGTTGAAGCTGCACCCGATGGCAGTGTGTGGTTCAGCAGTTCGGCACATCAGCTTGGTGGGTTGATGCATTTCGACGGGAAAAAATTCGATTTGTTTACTCCTGAAAACTCTCCGCTAAACAAGAATCTGATTATTAACCTGAAAGTTGATCATAACGGAACTGTCTTTTGTGCAACATCAGGGACCGTCACAGAGACAAAAGTATTTATGATCGACAAGTACAAAAACATAACTCCTCTTGGCGGAGATGCTTCATTTTATTGGATAAGCGCACTTGATGTCAATTCGAAATCGGAAACAGTAATTGCAACCGACCATTCTTTATCGTCCTGTATGGGATGTTACACCAACGATTTGGCAATTTATCGGAATGGCAAGTGGAACAAAATTGAAACTGAGTTTGAATTGGATTTTTTTAACCGGATGTTTGTAGACAAACGCGATTTTATCTGGGTACAGGGAAGCATAAAGGGCGATTATCAAAGTTATTTTGTTTATGACGGACACAAATGGCACCGGTCGAAAAAGGATCAGTTACCCGATGCATTTATTTATTCGGTAAAAGTTGATCCGCACAACAGCATCTGGTTTTGCACCGACGATGGAATTTACATTTTAAATCAACAATCATGAAGAATTACTTTTTTCTGCTGACTTTTATTTTGATACTCTTCGGTGTCGATCTTTGTCAGGCTCAATCAACCAACACGCTTTGGTACAGTAAACCCGCCCAATATTTCGAGGAGAGTCTCGTGCTGGGAAACGGTAAAATGGGCGCTTCCGTTTTCGGAGGAGTTCAATCCGACCAGATTTACCTGAACGACGCTACACTTTGGTCGGGCGGCCCGGTGGATGCCAATATGAATCCCGAAGCATACAAAAATGTTCCGGCCATTCGGGAAGCTTTGAGAAACGAAGATTACAAACTGGCCGATGAGCTTCAGCGAAAACTTCAGGGTAAATTTT
>JAUYEQ010000247.1 GCA_030691295.1 Bacteroidota bacterium | reverse complement strand
ATTGGGTAACGATTTGAAATACCAGATATGTGCCACAGGAACAACCAATGAAATATGACCCATGCGCTCACGACGCACTTTTTTCTCGGTTACTTCCACCCCACAACGGTCGCATACAATACCCTTGTAGCGAATCCGTTTGTATTTACCGCAATGACACTCATAATCCTTTACCGGCCCGAAGATTCGTTCACAGAACAAACCATCGCGCTCAGGTTTATAAGTCCGGTAATTTATCGTTTCAGGTTTCAAAACTTCTCCGTGAGACCTTTCGAGGATCTCTTCAGGCGAAGCCAGACTGATACCAATTTTGGTAAAGCTAATCTTAACTTTATTGTCTTTTCTGAATGCCATATATCGATGGTTATTTTTTCAAGTTTATATAAGGAAAATCAAACTGATTTCCCTTTCATTAATCAAGGCTCACACTTAAACCAAGACCACGTAATTCGTGCAGCAATACATTCAGGGATTCAGGAATACCTGCAGCAGGCATTGGTTCACCCTTAACAATTGCTTCGTATGCTTTGGCTCTTCCTAAAACGTCGTCTGATTTAACGGTTAGGATTTCCTGAAGAATGTTGGATGCACCGAATGCTTCCAATGCCCAAACTTCCATTTCACCAAAACGCTGACCTCCGAATTGAGCTTTACCTCCAAGTGGCTGCTGAGTAATCAAAGAATAAGGTCCGATTGAACGGGCGTGCATCTTATCTTCAATCATATGGCCTAATTTAAGCATATAAATTATACCAACAGTTGCAGGCTGATCAAAAGGTTCACCAGTTCCACCGTCGCTTAAGTATGTTTTACCATATCTCGGAACACCGGCTTTATCTGTATATTCAGTAACTTCTTCCAAAGTGGCGCCATCAAAAATAGGAGTTGCAAAAGTAAGTCCCAATTCTTTACCGGCCCAACCCAAAACAGTTTCGTAAATCTGTCCAAGGTTCATACGCGAAGGTACACCCAGCGGATTAAGTACAATGTCAACAACAGTTCCGTCACTTAAGAAAGGCATATCTTCATCACGCACAATACGCGATACAATACCTTTGTTTCCATGTCGTCCAGCCATTTTATCGCCAATTTGCAGTTTACGTTTTTTAGCAACGTAAACCTTTGCAAGCTGTATAATTCCTGCAGGAAGTTCATCACCAATAGTAACATTGTAGCGTTTCCTTCTCGAAACTGCCTCAAGTTCCTTATACTTCATGTTGTAATTGTTGATAAGAGCAAAAATTAAATCATTCTTATCTTTATCAGTTGACCATTTTGAAGGATTGATCGTCTGATAATCAATTTCCTGAAGTTGTTTCAGTGTAAATTTATTCCCTTTGCTAATAATGTCGCCACCGTAATAATCTTTCACACCCTGACTGGTTTTCCCATTTACAAGTGTGAAAAGCTTATCTTCGAGTTTCGCACGAAGCGCAGAAGCATGCCGGTCAAATTCTTCATCGATAGAATCGAGTAATGGTTTTGTTGCCAGTTTGCCTTTTTTATCTTTTACAACCCGCGAAAACAATTTCTTTTCAATAATAGTTCCGTTTAGCGAAGGTGATGCTTTCAAAGAGGCATCTTTCACATCGCCGGCTTTATCACCAAAAATAGCACGGAGAAGTTTTTCTTCCGGCGATGGATCAGATTCTCCTTTCGGAGTAATTTTTCCAATCAGAATATCACCAGGTTTAACAACAGCTCCAATACGGATCAATCCGTTTTCATCGAGGTTTTTGGTAGCTTCTTCGCTAACGTTTGGAATATCAGAAGTAAATTCTTCAACACCACGTTTGGTGTCACGAACTTCCAGTGAATATTCGTCAACATGTATAGATGTAAAAACGTCTTCACGAACTACACGTTCCGAAATTACAATCGCATCCTCGTAGTTATAACCCTGCCATGGCATGAACGCTACTTTAAGGTTACGTCCCAATGCAAGTTCTCCGCGTTGTGTGCCATATCCTTCAGTAAGAACCTGACCTTTTTTCACACGGTCACCTTTCAATACAATTGGCTTAAGATCGACAACTGTACCCTGATTGGTTTTTTGGAATTTTGAAATCCTGTATGTAACGACTTCAGGATCGAAACTTACGAAACGTTCGTCATCACTTTTGTCGTAGCGTATTAAAATTTCATCGGCATCAACAAATTCAATCACTCCATCGTCTTCAGCAACAACCAAAACGCGTGAATCGAGTGCAGCACGTCCTTCCAGTCCGGTTCCAACAATTGGAGCTTCGGGGCGAAGTAACGGAACAGCCTGACGCATCATGTTTGATCCCATCAAAGCACGGTTGGCATCATCATGTTCGAGGAAAGTAATTAATGAAGCTGCAACCGAAGCAATCTGGTTTGGCCCAACGTCCATCATATTTACAGTTTCCCTTTCAACAATCGGATAATCACCATCGAGACGTGATTTAACTTTATTATTGATGAAATTTCCATCCGAATCAATCGGTGCATTTGCCTGGGCAATTATTCTACCTTCCTCCTCTTCAGCAGTAAGGTACATTACTCCAGCATCTGACAGATCAACCTGACCGTTGGCAACTTTGCGGTAAGGTGTTGAAATAAATCCCAAATCATTCACTTTTGCGAAAACACAAAGCGATGAAATCAATCCAATGTTTGGACCTTCAGGAGTTTCAATCGGACACAAACGTCCATAATGTGTATAGTGAACGTCACGCACCTCAAAACCAGCTCTTTCACGCGAAAGTCCACCAGGTCCCAAAGCCGACATACGACGTTTGTGTGTCATTTCAGCCAAAGGATTGGTTTGATCCATGAACTGAGAAAGGGCATTCGTTCCGAAGAAAGAATTAATTACTGATGACAAGGTTTTTGAGTTAATCAGATCGATTGGCGTAAAAACTTCGTTGTCACGAACATTCATACGTTCACGAATGGTACGGGCCATACGGGCCAAACCAACACCAAACTGATTGAACATTTGCTCGCCAACCGTACGTACACGACGATTGCTCAAGTGGTCAATATCGTCAACATCTGTTTTCGAGTTGACAAGTTTGATCAAATATTTAATGATTTCTATAATATCTTCCTTGGTCAAAACCTGTACATTCATATCAATGTTCAGATTCAGTTTTTTATTGATCCTGTAACGGCCAACCTGACCAAGATCATACCTTTTTTCAGAAAAGAATAATTTGTCAATTACATCTCTTGCAGTAGCATCATCAGGCGGTTCTGCATTACGCAACTGCCTGTAAATATGAAGCACAGCTTCTTTCTCCGAGTTACATGGATCTTTTTGAAGCGTATTGTATATAATGGCATAATCCTGAAGATTTTGATCTTCTTTATGCAACAAAATTGTTTTTGCTCCTGAATCAATAATTTCGTCAATATGATCGTTGTCAATAACAACTTCACGGTCGATTACGACTTCATTACGCTCAATTGAAACGACTTCGCCTGTGTCTTCATCCACAAAGTCTTCTACCCATGTTTTCAGAACACGTGCGGCGAGTTTCCTGCCTACGATTTTCTTTAAACCAGATTTTGAAACCTTAATTTCATCCGCAAGGTCGAAAATTTCTAGAATATCCTTGTCACTTTCATATCCGATTGCACGAAGCAATGTGGTTACAGGTAATTTTTTCTTACGGTCGATGTATGCAAACATGACATTATTAATGTCGGTTGCAAACTCAATCCATGATCCTTTATAAGGAATGACCCTTGCTGAATATAGTTTTGTTCCGTTGGCGTGCATACTTTGTCCGAAGAATACTCCCGGAGAACGATGCAACTGCGAAACAACGACACGTTCAGCTCCGTTAATTACAAAAGTACCTTTGGGTGTCATGTAAGGAACAGTACCCAAATATACATCCTGAACTACGGTATCAAAATCTTCATGTTCGGGATCGGTACAGTAAAGTTTTAATTTTGCTTTTAACGGGATACTAAAAGTCAGGCCGCGTTCAATACATTCATCGATAGAATAACGTGGCGGGTCAACCAGGTAGTCCACAAATTCGAGAACAAAGTTATTTCTAGTATCGGTAATTGGGAAATTTTCTTCAAAAACCTTGCACAATCCCTCTCCTTTTCGTTGATCAGGAGTTGTTCCAAGCTGGAAAAATTCGATGAAGGATTTAATTTGCACTTCAAGGAAATCTGGATAGTCAAAGACTGTTTTTGTTGAAGAAAAGCTAATCCTCTGGTTTTCAATATATACTGCCATCGGTGTATATTAATTAATTGAACTTAAAACATAAATATACAAATAGGTATAGAACCCCACATATGTGAGGTTCTAAACCACATCAACCTAAAATTAAGGTCGTAAGACTTTTATTTAAGTTCAACTTCAGCTCCAGCTTCTTCCAATTGAGATTTCAAACCTTCAGCCTCGTCTTTAGAAACTTTTTCTTTGATAGCTCTTGGAGCGCCGTCAACTACTTCTTTAGCCTCTTTCAAACCAAGACCTGTTAATTCTTTAACCAATTTCACTACAGCCAATTTTGACTGACCAGCTGCTTTCAGAATAACATCGAATTCGGTCTGAACTTTTTCTTCTGCTTCTTCACCTGAAGCAGCAGGGCCAGCAGCCACAGCTACTGCAGCAGCAGCAGGTTCAATACCATATTCCGATTTTAAAATTCCGGCTAATTCATTTACTTCTTTTACAGTTAAGTTTACTAACTCTTCCGCAAGTGCCTTTAAATCTGCCATTTCGATAATAATTTTTTAATATAATTTTATAACTAACTGATTACTTTTCTGCTAATGTCTTCAAAACTCCGTGAATAATACTACCACCGGATTGTAATGCGCCAACAACGTTTTTAATTGGAGACTGCAATAAACCGATAACTTCACCAAGGAGTTCGTTTTTAGACTTAATTGATATTAATACATCCAACTGATCTTCGCCAATATACACTGACTCTTGAACATAAGCAGCCTTTAAAATAGGCTTCTTATTTTTCTTTTTAAAATCTTTTATCAGTTTTGCAGGAACATTTGCATTCTCACAAAACATGACAGATGTATTGCCACTAAGAACATCATAAAGCTCTTCAGCATTCTTATTAGAAGCTTCCAATGCTCTACGCAAGAGGGTATTCTTTACCACAACCAGTTTTACTTTCTGTTTGTCGCATAAACGCCGCAGGTCACTAGTGCGAGCAGCATTCAGAGTTTCAATATCAGTCAGATAAAAATGATTTGATAAATTGATCTGCTCTGTAAGACTACCGATAATATCTAATTTTTCTGATCTTTTCATATTATTTCGTTTACTTTTCAGAGACAGACTTTGGTTCAATTTGTATTCCTGCACTCATGGTACTCGACAGGTAGATACTTTTAACGTATGTACCTTTTGCAGCAGAAGGTTTCAGCTTTACAAGAGTATTTACAAATTCGGTAGCGTTCTCAATTAGTTTTACGTTATCAAATGATACTTTACCAATTGATGTGTGAACAATCCCAAATTTATCGACTTTAAAGTCTATCTTACCAGCTTTAACTTCAGCAACAGCTTTCCCAATGTCCATTGTAACTGTACCACTTTTAGGGTTAGGCATCAAACCACGCGGACCTAAAATACGTCCGAGCGCTCCAACTTTTCCCATTACCGGTGGCATAGTAATAATCACATCTACGTCAGTCCAACCACCTTTGATTTTATCAACATAGTCGTCAAGACCAACATAATCAGCTCCAGCATCTTTGGCCTCCTGTTCTTTGTCAGGAGTAACCAGGGCCAACACACGTACTTCTTTACCAGTTCCATGAGGTAAAGTAACCACGCCTCTAACCATCTGATTAGCTTTTCTAGGATCAACACCAAGGCGAACATCAATATCAACCGAAGCATCAAATTTTGTAAAAGTAATTTCTTTTACAAGTGCAGAAGCTTCTTTTAATGTATAGAATTTCCCCTTCTCGAGTTTTTCCAGAGCAAGCTTTTTATTCTTTGTAATTCTGCCCATTTTAATAATTTTAATTAGTTTGTCGATGGGCGTTCGCCTGTAACGGTGATACCCATACTTCTGGCAGTACCAGCCACCATGCTCATAGCACCCTCCAGCGAGAAACAGTTAAGATCTTCCAATTTGATTTCGGCGATCATCTTAATTTGTTCCCAGTTTACAGAACCCACTTTTACAAGATGTGGCTCAGCAGACCCTTTTTTCACCTTAGCAGCTTCTATAAGTTGCACGGCTACCGGGGGTTGTTTAATTACAAAATCAAACGATTTATCTGCATAAACAGTAATAACGACAGGAAGTACTTTCCCCGCAAGGTCTTGTGTCCTACCATTGAACTGTTTGCAAAACTGCATGATGTTTACCCCTTTAGAACCTAATGCTGGGCCTATCGGAGGTGAAGGGTTAGCAGCACCCCCCTTTACTTGCAATTTAATTAATCCAGCAATTTCTTTAGCCATAATAAAATCGATAAATGATTTATTACTCCTTTTCTACTTGCATGAAGCTAAGCTCCAAAGGAGTTTTTCGTCCAAAAATTTTGACCATTACTTCAAGCTTCTTCTTTTCCTCATTGATTTTTTCAATGATTCCATTGAAGCCGTTAAATGGCCCATCAATAACTTTCACAGTTTCACCAACAACGTAAGGAATATTCATTTCCTCGCCGGAAGCAGCCATTTCATCTACCCGACCAAGGATCCGGTAAACTTCCGACTGCCGCATCGGAACAGGTTCTCCACGCTTGGTATCACCCAGGAAGCCAATAATATTGGGGACACTTCGTAACATGTGGGGAATTTCTCCTGTCAAACATGCTTCAACTAAAACATAACCAGGAAAAAAATTTCTTTCCTTACTGATTTTTTTTCCGTTTCGAATCTGATAAACCTTTTCGGTGGGGATCAAAACCTGTGAAATAAATTCCTGGAGACCAGCATTTGCAATCTCGTTTTCAATAT
The DNA here is from genome assembly GCA_030691295.1 of Bacteroidota bacterium. Classification (GTDB taxonomy): domain Bacteria; phylum Bacteroidota; class Bacteroidia; order Bacteroidales; family Prolixibacteraceae; genus Aquipluma. The sequence goes on along the minus strand of JAUYEQ010000247.1, from coordinate 1,841 downwards.
ATTCTTTGACTTTCTTCTCTTTTCCTCCAATTGCCCGAAGAACATACCATTTTTTTACGTTTTCGCTCATGTTGTACTCCTAATAGGAATTAATAAAATAAACTGTACACAAAGCTCATAATGTTTTCAAAAGAGAAATCCATTACGAAAACTATAAGTGCTATTATAAAGGAAGCAACCATTACTATGAAAGCGCTATTCTGCAATTCTTTAAATGTAGGCCAGGAAACTTTATGAACAAGCTCGTTATAAGCTTCTTCCAAATAGATTTTAAGTTTCATTTTTTTTAGTAAAATATAATTTGTACGGATGGTAAGGTTCGAACTTACTTTGCACCTTGATTTAATATAAACAAAACTCCCAACCGAGTTTCATCCGTAAAGAGTTCCGGTTTTAAAGGCCGGAACTCTTTTACAGAATATTTTTTAGTCAGTAATTACGAAACAATTTCAGTAACCTGTCCTGCACCTACCGTACGGCCACCTTCGCGAATTGCAAAGCGAAGACCTACACTAATAGCTACCGGATAAATCAGTTGAACTATGATTGATACGTTATCACCTGGCATAACCATTTCGCGTCCTTCAGGTAACATGATTTCACCTGTAACATCAAGAGTACGAATATAGAATTGAGGACGATATTTATTGTGGAATGGAGTATGACGTCCACCTTCTTCTTTTTTCAGGATATAAACCTCAGCTTTGAATGTTGTATGAGGAGTTACAGAACCTGGTTTTGCAAGAATCTGACCACGTTTGATTTCTTTTTTGTCAACACCACGCAACAACAAACCTACGTTGTCACCTGCCTGGCCATCATCCAAAATTTTACGGAACATCTCTACTCCGGTACAAACGGTTTTACGACCTTCTGCGCCTAATCCAATCAACTGAAGTTCATCTCCTGTATGGATTTTACCAGTTTCGATACGACCTGTTGCAACAGTACCACGACCAGTGATCGAGAATACGTCTTCAACCGGCATTAGGAATGGTTTGTCAACATCACGTGGAGGAAGTGGAATCCAGGTATCAACAGCTTCCATTAATTCCAAAACTTTTTCTTCCCATTTTGCTTCACCATTCATAGCTCCAAGTGCAGAACCTTGAATAACTGGTGAATTATCTCCGTCGAATCCATAGAATGTCAACAATTCGCGGATTTCCATTTCAACAAGTTCGAGGATTTCTGGATCGTCAACCATGTCAACTTTGTTCATGAAAACAACCAATTTTGGTACGTTTACCTGACGAGCCAAGAGGATGTGTTCACGGGTCTGAGGCATAGGACCATCAGTTGCAGCAACTACAATGATAGCTCCGTCCATCTGAGCAGCACCGGTAACCATGTTTTTCACATAATCGGCGTGACCAGGACAGTCAACGTGCGCATAGTGGCGTGTAGCTGTTTCGTACTCAACGTGAGCTGTATTAATAGTAATACCACGCTCTTTTTCTTCAGGAGCACTGTCAATTGATTCAAACGATTTTACTTCACAATAACCTTTTCTAGCCAACACCATAGTGATAGCGGCAGTCAAGGTAGTTTTACCATGGTCAACGTGGCCAATAGTACCAATGTTGACATGTTCTTTGTCCCTGTTAAATTTTGCTTTAGCCATAACTGTAATAATTTTAAATTATCTTTTTAAACTTTCATCGAGCCAATGATGAGAATTGAACTCATGACCTCTTCCTTACCAAGGAAGCGCTCTACCCCTGAGCTACACCGGCAACTATCATTTTGAGCGGGAGACGAGATTCAAACTCGCGACCCTTAGCTTGGAAGGCTAATGCTCTATCGACTGAGCTACTCCCGCTTGTAATTTATGATTGGCG
>JAUYEQ010000240.1 GCA_030691295.1 Bacteroidota bacterium | reverse complement strand
ATTGGGTTTCCAAGGTTTTTGCAAACGATGGGTCGGCGGCAAATTCGAAGAGTTGATAGAACCCTGTCGATTTTTTTTGAATGGGATAAGCTAATTTGCGTAATCCCCAGTCCTCTTCATTGACAATCTCACCACCGTGTTCGGTAATGATGTCCCTGAATTTTTTTACCGTTTCCTTTACCTGAATATCAGATAAAACGGGAGTGACGATGAAAACGGTTTCATACTGGTTTTTCATAAAACATCTAAATTAATTAAACATGAATACTTTATACCTAAATTTAGGTCGCGCAAAATTATAAATATTTTACTATTATTCAAACATGTAACTATTAATTCGTTCCTGAAGGTTAGAATTGATCACATATTAAAATCCTTTCAGGAAATAAGCTAACCCAACGCCCAGGTAATTGCCAAAAGCGTAACCCAAAATTCCAGATGTGATACCGGTAATGATGATCTCTTTATTTTTTAAGGCAGCTGCTACCACTGGTATGAACGGCGGTGAAAAGGTAAGTGCAGAGATGGTGATAATGGTAGTATCTGAATCGACTTTGAACAGGTACGATAAAAAAACATGCACAATCATCGATCCAAAAACAGTAAGGGCAACATACATGAACAAATGAAGAAAATCGATCTGGAACATGCTTCGAAAATCGGCCATTGAAGACACAACGAGTGAGAATACGATGATAAAATACATTCCCAGCTGAAATGTTTTGTCAATGCTGCTGATGGATTTAATGGTTCCAAGTATCAATCCGAAAGTTGTAATTGAAAGAATAATGACCGTTGTTTGCGACGATTTGGGCACCAGCAAACTAATCGCATACGAAAGTCCCAGAATAAGAATTGACAATCCCAATGCCTTTGAAAGCTGAATGATTCCTTTTTTCGTGAGCATTCCCAGATAATTGTCAACTCCCTCACTTTCTGCAACAATACTTTTCAGTTTTATTTTTTCGTGACTTTCATTAAAATGTGGAAGTATCAGATTAAAGACCTTTTGCGCAATGGTAAGCAAAAAAACAAGGCATATCGAACCCAGCACCAAATCGTAGGAGTGGGTAAGTACAAAAATGTTTGGGCTAACGTCAAGTGCCGTGCCAATGGCCGCCAGATTTGGGGTTCCACCAGTATAAACGCCACAAAGCATTCCGGCCACTTTCCACGATTCCGGTATATGATCTTTAAAAAGAAAATATCCTGCAACGACCACAATTATTAAAGACGAAACTCCCAGAATGAGCGAAAGAAAAGCTTCTTTGGCTAGTTTGAGCCATCGTTTAATGTCGAGCGAAAAAAGTAAAAGGGGCAAAGCAAGTGGTATGGCAATCGACATAATGGCATCCTGAACGGTTCCAATCTGATTCAGGATTAAATCGCTTTGAGTGATTTTACCTTCAGCCAGGAAGTTTATTACTTCGTTTTGGGGAATGAATTGTTTTCCTTCCAGAATAGCTTTGAATGCCGCACTTGCTCGGGGAAATAATCCGATGTTGCCAACCACAAGTCCAATAATATATGCCATCACAACTGCCCCAATTTTATTGATGGTTTTTGAAACATGAACCAGGTAAATCAGCAGTATTGGGGTCAGTAAATAGAACAAGACCAGTGCGATGGTTAATATCATAGTGGTTGACTTTAAAAATGATTCCATGTCAAATATAGCAGAAATGAATCAATCGGGTGGGTGGGTTTTGAAAAATTAGGGATCAAGTTCAATTTATGCTATTGATATATGTCATTCGGATATGCCGTATTGCTAGTTGGATAATTCAAAAGGCTGTTTTGATCATTCCTTAATAATGCATGATTCATATCATGTTGTTAATTTATAGTTTTAACCCCTATAGACATAAAATGAACCTGGCAATCGCGAAGCATTTGCGTGGCCGATTTTCTTAAAATACAACGAAAACAAGGGATTTTCCAACGATTACGAGCCTGCATTATTGTTCCGGTATGCAATAAAGCCTGTTGGGTAGTTCAAAAGGACGGTTTGATCATTGCATGGGGCATTGAGAAAACTAACAGGTAATTGATTGTTATTTTTAACGTAGAGAAACTAAGAATCGGATATAATTATAGTGTATTCCAAGTTTCAAGTAGAATTTTGAATTTGCAATAAAATAAATTTACCATATGAAGGCACATTTACTTTTCCCTCGCCAGTTAAAAATCTTTGTTATTGTTTTGACAGTCATCTCATTTCAGTTTTTAAATCCGGTTCAGGTAATTGCCCAAACACCAGGATTAATTTTTGAACGTGCAACCGGTGGGGGTGCTGCTGTTCTTGATCCAAATGGAGATGGATATACATCAAAAACAACTTCTGGTTTTCAGGGTAATGACCAAACTGACAGCGAAATTCCGTACGTGCCTTTGGTTTTTCCAATGGTGGAGCCTGACAGCGATTTAGGACCTGGTCCGGATTGTGGGTTTACTGATTTTGTTGATTCAGGAATTGAAGATCCCATTCAAAATTATATCAATTTGAACAACAAGTGGCTCTTTCGTATGCGCATGGGTCATTCTTCACCCAATGCCAAAAGTTACAGTATTCTTGTTGATACTGATGGTAAGTTTGGAAATTCCGGTCCAAATGCCGATCCGGATTATACAAGTTCTAATCCGGGTTTTGAAATTGAAATTGTTTTGGCAACAAAATTTGGAGTGTTTGTTTATGATGTTCGTACATCGGTATGCAATGCTCCTGTAATATCTTATACGGGAACAACAAATTACCAGAAATCAATAGCGCTGACAACTAACTGCGGTAATCCCGATTATTTTTACGATTTCTACGTGGACATGAGTGATATAACTGCTAAGTTTGGCATTAATGCATCAACACCAATTCGTATGGCTGTTGTTGATAACATGGCTGCCAATAAATCAACCTTGTGTAATCCAAATTCGGCTTCCGATGTTGGAGGAACTGATTGCACCGGACCTCTGGAAGTGTGTTTTAATCAAATTATCAATAATTACACACCATGCCCTCCGGGTGAATATTGCCCCGACAGATCATCTTGCCCTATTATCACAGGCACTTATACAGCTTCTTCAACAGTTGTCAGTGGTACTTCTACTGAAGCCAATGGTACAATGGTACAGGTATATATAAATGGTGTAGCAGCAGGTGGAACTGTAACTGTGTCAGGCGGAAACTGGTCAAGAAATGGTTTGACTTTAGTTGCGCTTGATGAAATAACCGCAATAGCAATTGCCCCGGGTAAGGGACCTTCT
>JAUYEQ010000238.1 GCA_030691295.1 Bacteroidota bacterium | reverse complement strand
ATGTTTATGCTTTTGTCTATCGTTCTGGCAGCCCTCTTCATTTATCTCATTTTTGTAGAATTGAAAGTTTCCTGGTGGTTTGCAGCCTTTGCTTCTGTCGGAATATCAATGCTTTCCCCGCAAATAGGCAGACTTGGCGGGCATTTTTCGCTCAGTCACATGATGTGGCTTCCGATGCTCATTTGGTTGCTGATGAGATTTTACAAAAACAATTCCTATTTTATTTCCGGTGCAATTGGGCTGCTTACTTTTTTTGCTGCCGGAATGCACATGTACTTTTTTGCCTTGTTCGGCTTTTTGTTTCTGTTTTACTGGGTTTTCATCCTGTATTCCAAACAAATTAATTTCCGCAGTTATCAATGGGTTCTTCACTTATTCATTCAATTAATTCTACCTCTTATTTTAGTGCAAATCATTGTTGGATTTAACGATACCATTACTGACCGGACCACCCACCCCTGGGGATTTTACAATTACAAGGCCAATCCTGCTTCTATTTTTCTGCCTGTGGGCAAATCCTATGCAAGTTTTTTAATGAACTTTAAGACCTTTCGGGAAATTGAATGGGAGGCTTTTGCCTACATCGGACTGGTTGCGCTCATCGGATTTATTGCAGGAATAGTTCAAATGGTAAAACGTATCCTGAAAAAGCAACCATGGTGGAAGGTGTCAGACCATCAACTGATTACCGTGTTTTTCTGGGCTTCGGTAGCATCCTTGCTACTTTCATTCAGTATTCCGTTTAATATGGGGTTGGAATTTTTGCTCGATTACCTCGGACCTATCCAGCAGCTGCGTGCCCTTGCGCGGTTTTCATGGTTATTCTACTACCTCATCAATATACTTGTTTTTTATGGCATTTACAGTTTGTTAAAACGCCGGATACAACTGAAAGTATTGGCTGTTCTGGCTCTTGCTTTCCTGTTTTACGACGGCTATTTGAATGTAAAAGTTTACGCCGCAGTGATGAATAACCGAATTGCTGAGCTGGATGATTCGACTAATAAATCACCTGAAAATGCATGGGTTTCAATAATTGATCCGAATAGTTATCAGGCTATTTTGCCTTTACCGTATTTCCATGTTGGTTCCGAAAATGTTTGGCTGGAACCAAAATGCGAAAGTTTACGGCAATCACTCATCGTATCATTAAAAAGCGGATTGCCTTCGATGGGAGTAACATTAAGCCGCACATCTATCTCACAAACCTATAAAAGTCTGGAACTTTCTTCGAACCCGGTTTCACCTTACCGAATTATCAATGATTTCCCCAACCAGAAACCTTTGCTTTTGGTTGTTGACAATTGCAATGAGTTGAATCAGGCTGAAAAAAATCTAGTCGGCAACTCAACATTGGTATGGGAAGGCCCTAAGTTTGCCTTTTATAGCCTGTCTATATCACAGCTCGACAGTATTGGAATTCTGGGGAAAAAGTCGTTTGAAAATGAAATGAAAGCCATTTATGATGGAGCTGTTGATTCGGCAAAGGTTCTGTTTTTTAACGGGTTTGAAACTAATATTGAGGAAGGTGCATTTGCCGGAAAAGGTTCCTATTCAGGAGAAATTGGCGAATGGAATCATTTAGTAAACGTGACACTTAAAAATGGACTGCCGGGCGACACCTGCGAGATTCTATTTTGGGCAAAAGGATTTGAAAAAGACCTTTTTGCGAGGTCAATTTTCGAATTTGTTCAGAAGAACGGAGATGAGACAGTTGACTACAAATATGACCAGTTTCAGCGATATTATTGCTCACTCAAAGATGGCTGGATGCGGATCCGGATTCCGTTTATACTGAAAACAGCCAATGATCAGGTGCATTTGGCTGTTCAGAATAAGGATTTGAAACAATTCAGGCTTTTTGTTGATGATGTGATTATTCAGAAAAAGCCTTGATCAGGTCGAATCTTTTTTCTAAATTTTTAAATAAAAAACATAAAAATGGATAAAGAAATTTTTTACAATTCAATTGCAGACGACTTTGATTCTATAATGAATATGTACGACACCAATCGGCGAATAGAAGTCATTTTTGATGATTTTTTAGGTTCTGAAAACCTGAAAGATAAACGGCTCCTTGACGCAGGCTGTGGAACAGGATTGTTTACAAAAAAAGCATTGGAAAGAGAAGCTAATGTGACATCTATTGATATTGCCCCAAAATTGGTTGAACTTACAAAGAAAAAAAATCCAGCTACCAATGCTATTGAGGCATCAGTGTTGAATTTACCATTTGACGATAACACTTTTGACTATGTAATATCATCTGATGTGATTGAACATACCCCAAACCCTTACGATGCAACAAAAGAATTGATCAGAGTATTAAAACCAGGTGGAAAAATATGCATTACTGTTCCAAACAGATCATTTTGGTATTTTTCGGTTGTAATTGCTAATTTCTTAAAAATCAGAGATTACCAAGGTTTTGAAAATTGGGTTCATTTCAAAGAATTCAGAAAATTCTTAATACAAAACAATATTCAGATTGAAACTTATAAAGGTATTCATCTTTTCCCATTTGTATTTTCATTTCTGAATCCTATTCTGTATAAGTTGGATAGAATTACAGATAAAAGACTTGGAATTTTAATGGTAAATATCGCAGCTCATGGAACTAAAAAAACAAAAACCCCCTGAAATACGGATAGAAAAACCTTTACATAAGTTAAGAATTTTCAACACGCCATGACATAACGTAAACTACCAGTATTCAGGGGATTATATTATTTTCGAAGAACTATTAAATTGTTGATGGTATTATAACAACCAAAAATGCGAAGTTGTTTGCAGAACTAAAAAAAAACCGGTCAATGATGACCGGTTTCGTTTCCTGTTACTGAAATTCTGAAATTATTCCCATTTTATTGTTTTCGAATCAATCGTAACAAACTGAAGGTTGCTGCCTTTGTCGTAAATGACGCCCGTTTCAGCTTTTATTGCCCTCAGTTCCAATACATAATCAGTGCCGGCAACGGGTGATTTTCCGCTTGCCCAACCCAATGCGGTTGCACCGAATTCAAACTCAACCTTGTCGTCTTCCAGATAAGAACTTGAAAATAGTACCTGCGATTTATCAGCTGAACGCAAATTAACAATGTATGCTTCTGCACCGGTGACTTTATCCCAGGTTATTTTCAGCTTCTGACTGGTGATTGTTGCTGTTTTGATAACAACCGGAGCCAGTTTTTCATCGCCAACGACATCTTTCATGGTAATTTTTTCATCATTTACCGAAGTAATTTCGAATGAATAATCACCTTTTGCAGGCAACGCAGCAGTGTAATCTCCGGTTTCCATTTCAAATGCAAACTGACGTTTGTCTGACGTTGCAGTTAAATTGTACACTTCACCATTGGTTCCCGGACCGGTAACTTTAACCGAC